>JAKPRU010000223.1 GCA_029557025.1 Candidatus Omnitrophota bacterium
CGAACTGGGTTATGGAATCTCATAAATACCGGCCCGATGACTGGGACTATGTGATTACACATCCTGCGGTGATTACCGGGGTTTTGCTCAAGGTCCTGGAGCGGCTTGCCGGGTCCGGTCGGGTTTTCATAATGGATGGACCTACGACGGAAGCATCGTTTCGCAAACTGATTGGACGCTATCCGGTGGAAAAATGGCAACAATTGGCGGGAACATCAGGCATAACCATTGAGATTGTTGATTTACGCGAACATGAGTGGATCACGGAGAATGATATTGTCGTCGCACGCACCAAACTTCCCGGAGACCCTCTGGGAAAAGTGCAGTTCAATCTTCTCGATGATGAAAGTGAATTCTTCGGACATCGAAAATCTCTACGGGGTTACCAGGGTGCCGACTATGATCGGTCAGAAACCAATCGTGCCCATGACGGCCATACCAATCTTTACAGCGTATCTCGGACTGTTGTCGAAGGGGATGTCTTCATCAATCTCGCCAAGCTCAAGACGCATCGCAAATCGGGAATAACCTGCTGCCTGAAAAATCTCGTGGGCATCAATACTTATAAGAATTATCTGCCGCATCATTCTGAGGGAGGCCCTGCGGAGGGAGGGGATCAATTCCCTGCGGACAATGTCAAGGCCCGGATCGAGGGCCCGCTGGTGAGCTTCCTGAAACAACATGTCCTCAAGAATCCCGTCTTTGCCCGACTCCTGAGTCCGCTCAACAAGTTGGGGAAAAATATTTTCGGCGACAGCCGGCGGGTTGTGCGCAGCGGCAACTGGTACGGCAATGACACCATTTGGCGGATGATCCTTGATCTGAATAAACTGCTCCTGTACGGGAATGCCGACGGCACCCTGCGTGCGGCTGATGCATCGTCGCGTAAACGTTACATCGGTGTGGTAGATGCAATTCGTGCAGGCGAAGGGCACGGCCCGCTGACACCTGAACCGGTGGACATGGGGTATGTCATGTGCGGGACCGATCCGGTTGCCATCGATGCCGTATGCGCCGCGCTCATGGGGTTTGATCCGATGAAGATACCCTGCATTGCTCATGCATTCGCCATCAAAAACCATCCGCTGTGCGATTACCCATACGAGGCAGTCTGTGCGGTGATCGACGGAGTTGAGTTCGCTCTTCATAAACTTCCGAGAGAAAAGATCGTGCCATTTGAACCCCAATTCGGCTGGAAAGGCCATATAGAACGGGAGCCGGGTATAGAATGAGTTGGAGAACGCGGATTTTAGGCAACGTCACACGCCTTCCCAACCGTTTGAATTTGGCCCTGATGGCAATAAACCGGAATCCCGCTTTCGTCTATGGTCAAGCCTACAGCCGTTACAAGAATGCACTTGTTGCAGGAAACGATGGCAAAGGGCTTGATCC
>JAKPRU010000232.1 GCA_029557025.1 Candidatus Omnitrophota bacterium
GGTCTGTTCGACCACCATCGGGACCAGTACCACTTGTGCATCTCCTTACTTTTCATCCCCGGCGGATTGAGGCATTTTGGTTGAGGCAGCGGCCTGGGATTCCTCGGTTTGTTGGTCGGGGGCCGGGGCAGGCGCTCGGTCCTCCGGAGGAATCATGAGGAAATTCATAACCTTTTCTTCCAAGGCGTTCCGCTCATAGTATGCATGGAGATCCTGCTCCTCAATCCGTCGAAAGTACCAGACCGGGTCCACATTTTCCCGGCGAGCCAGGTTGGATACATACACTCGATAATCTTCTTCGGATACTTCCAGATTTTCGCGTTTCGCGATCTCATCCAGAATCAGGGAGAGACGGGTTTCCTCCTCCGCGCGAATCTGATTCTGACCGACAAGATTCTGATTGAGGTGTCTTGCCTCATCCAGGGAGGAGCCTCTGCGACGTAGCTCCATATCCTGCACGGCCTGGATATAGTTCAAGCGCGCCCGAACCATGCTGGGAGGCACGTCGAACTGATTGGCATCCAGAAGCTGACGGCGTATGCTTTCCCGGAGGTTCTGCTCTTTTCGGCTTTCCAGGCTCTGTTCCAGCCCCTTGCGAATATGGTCTTTCAAGTCCGCTATTGTTTCGAAGTCGCCCATATCTTTGGCAAAGTCATCGTCCAATTCGGGGAGTTGTTCGACTTTGATCTCATCGACCGTGACACTGAAATGAGCCTGCTTGCCACGGTTTTCCTCCACCGGATAATCATCGGGGAGGACAATATCCAGTTCGCGGGTCTCGCCGACTGTGGCGCCGAGCAACCCATCCTCAAATCCCTTGATATAGCGTTTGGAGCCGACCTCGATAATGATTTCGGGATGGCTGGCCTCCTCAAACGGTTTGCCTTCAAGGGTGGCTACCACAGAGCAGGTAACGAAGTCGCCGTTCTGCACCGGACGTTCCACGGACTGGTAAAGCGCGGCGCTCTTCCGAAGGCTTTCCAGGGTCTCAACGACTTCTTTTTCCGTGACTTCCAGATTCTGTTCCGCCGGGCGGAGCTGACTGTAATCGGCCAATTCAAACTTGGGAATGAACTCGACTTCACCCGAAAAGGTAATCGGTTCGTCCTCTTTGCGGGTTGGATTTTCCAGTCCGTCGAATTCCGGCTCCGTAACAGCCCGAAGCCCCTGTTCTTTCAGGGCTTCCTTGAACCCTTGTTCCGCCGCTTTGCGGATGGCCTCTTTGGTAAAAGCCCTTCCATACCGCATCTGAAGAACATAGCGTGGGGCACGTCCTCGTCGGAAGCCGGGAACATCCGCGCTACGCGAGAACTCCGCATAGATGTCTTCGAGTTCCTTGCCGACCTCGTCGGGCGGGATCTCCACGGTCAGTTTTTTCCGACAAGTTCCCACATCCGTTGATTCAAGAATTTTCACCGATTAGCCTCGTCTGCGAATTTCCCAGGATGGTCCCGTTCCCCGTCAGGGAACGGCTCATACTTGAGAGATTGATAAGGGCCGACGAAACCGTCGGCCCGCTATGTAATATCTTCTGAAATCTTAATATACAAACAGTGTTCCAGGCAGTCAAGATGCATGGTGCGGCTTAAGCGAATCCGCTGCCAGGACAATCCACAGAATCATTCCCCAGAGGAAGGTGGCATTGACCGATATCCATCCCGTCCACGGTGTTTCCAGGAAACGGTGCAGAATGCCCGCGAAATTCAGCACCGCCAGCCCGAACACCACCCCCCCTGCCATGCCAAGCACAATCCTCCCCAACCTGCCGGACTCGAGCCATCTGTTGCCTATATAACCCATCGCGAACAAGGCATAGGTGTATTCGGTTACACGAGACAGGGGCGAAAACAGCGCCAGAGTCAACGCAACCAGCGAGAATGAGGCCACAATCGTTTGCGGCTTGCTCCCCGACCGAAAGGTCACGAAAAGCACAAGACACGCGGCAATGGCGCCGAGCCCGGCGGCCAGACGAATTGCGCCACGAATCTCTGTCAGGGTTTCGGGAGTGATCCAGCGTTCCCGATTCTCACTCACGGCCCGGCACAAAACCCCATTGAGGCACTGGTTTGATTCCAGGGTGGAACCCAAGCGGACATGAGGCAGAACCCACCGAAACAGCCGGACATTATGAGTCGTCCCTACGCACAGCAGGATCAAGAAAACAATCAGGGCCATTCCTGCCGTCCGAAGTCGGCGCAGGACCAACAGCCAAGCCACATAAACAACAGGTCCGAGCTTCAACCCCGCCGCCAGGCCAAGCGCACCGGCGGCAAGAAAATCACGTTCGGTCAATACGGCCCAAAGAGTCAGGGAGAGAAACAGAAAAATCCACGGAACCACCTGACCATGCTGCACCGCAATCAGAAACGGCGGCCAGATCATGGACAGAAACACCCAGGCGATCTCCCAGACTCCGGATTGAAATCCGGTCAAACGAATGGATCGGATAAATACCCAGACCCCGATTCCATAAGCAAGAAGGCAAGAGAGATTCCACAGAACCTCTGCTGTCTTGAACGGCAGGAAAGTCAGCGGGACCAGGATATAGGCCAGAAGCGCGGGATAGAGATACACATTTTCCGGCTTCGCATGGGCGCCATCTTCGGATTTCCAGGTGTCTCGGAGAACATTCGGCTTCAGCAGCGGGTACGGACCGCTATTGTGCATGGGAGCGCCCCAGCGCGCCGCAAGAGCCGCCGAGTAATAACATGCAAAATCCACCTCCGGCTTGAGTAAATTAACCAGGAATCCGCGATCCACAAATACGCAGGTCGAATAGAATCCTGCCGTCGCAAAAAGAACAATAACCAGGAATCGCTTGATAGACATGGATGTATTTCAGCCTATCAGAATTGGATAGGAAACGGCTTCTCTCCCCTTCCTGCTTATTGGGAGAGTTGAGTTGGGGACAATTTCATTTCGCCTTGTTCGTTTCTACATAAACAAGTCCAAAAAAAATTAGTTGCGAAGATTCTCCCACTGCGATACACTCCCATACAAGTGGACTTTTGTTTTATGTCAGGCCAAGGGATGAAGGTAAGAATTTATGGGAAAAGGGAGGAGAGGGTGGCCGCACATGTATTCAATTCCCCCTGCAACGAGGCAACAAGAAGGCAACACGTAATTATGCAGCGTGGGCCGCAACTCAAGGAATCCAAGCGCCGTCCGCTTGCAAACCAAATCGCGAAAGCGTTATGCCTTTCGGCGGATGAACGCTTTGACGAAGCGCTGACCGAACTGGACCAAATCCAAGCCATTCTGTCATCCGAGGACGCCCCTGGTTCATCGCGAGATGAGAGCAAGGACATGCCGTTGTACCGGACCGCCGTTCTGCTTTTTCAGGGGTAGGACTATGACGCGGCGCGGGATGCGTTTCGGGAGTACATGGCACGGAACGCCGATGACCCCGATCCTCTCCTGCTTCGCGCGCGGAACTTGGCTTACGGGATGGACGAGCCGCCCAATGAAATAAGAACCATCGCAGAGTTCACGCGGGTGCCGGCGGAAATCGCGGTCCGGGAGAAGAATCCGGACAAGGCGATGGAGTTGACGAGCGACACGCTGGAGCGGGTGGGTCCGCTACCCGCCGGTGGTCCGCTTCGCCGTTGCCTGGAGAATGCCTTGAAAACGAAGGCGGCGGCCATGTCGATCAAGAGCCCGCAAGGTGGGAAATGTGAGAAATAGAAGGGAAAGATACCGAACCGATTTCCGGAACGAAGATCCGCCGGATGTATTTGTCACTTGGAATATGCTCGGATGGAAAGACGACCAGTACATATATACTGCTGTGGGCTGCTGCGATGGTGTAGACATACAAGTAGCAGACGACGCCCCATCCCACGCGCCAGCCGAGGAATTCGGCCATTACTTCGGGATTTATCCTGCTGATTACGAGGGAGATGACAATGAGTTGATGTGCAAGAGCGCCGACGGTTGGAAAACACGTCATGATCAGGTTGATATGGCGAACAATGAATGATTCATTGTCGTGCCGTTCATCGTCACATACCAGATAAAGGAGAGCCACTTCAGAAAGAAGAACACGACGGTATTCTGATGGCCATTTCTTCTTTTCATGTCAACAGCGTTGATTACGATTTCCACTCAAGCGTTTGGAGCGGACACCGACTTTAAGGACACGATTGATGCCAATGTATCGAATATGCTCGCCGGTAAGGCTTCATTATGGCCGATAAACGACGCCGATCTGCAGAACGTGAGCAATCTGTGTTACTTATAGAGCTACATTATCGGAAAGAAAATGAATTACACGGACGCACAAATTGAGG
>JAKPRU010000261.1 GCA_029557025.1 Candidatus Omnitrophota bacterium
GGGTGGAGTGGATGATCCGGAATGGTCTTCTGCAAGAGGCCGAGTGGCTTCTCGGAATGGGTGGGGGCAGCCGCACGGTGCGTCAGGCCATAGGATACAAGGAAGTTTTCCCCTATTTACGGGGAGAAATTACCCTGGATCAGGCCAAAAGCGACCTGGCGAGAGCGACAAAGCGGTTTGCGCGTCGCCAGATGACTTGGTTTCGGCATCAGACCGATGCTATCTGGCTTGAAAACGTTGACTTGGAGAATATGAAAAAAAAGATACGGGAGTTCCTTGCTTTTGAAGATTAAATGTGATACAAAAAATACCAGATGCTTTTGATTGCTTGATTGTGGTCTGTTTTTATCATGGCAGAGGGTGCGGGAATCTACCAAGTGAGGTGGGATGTGGTTCAAAAAGGTACGATGAATATCCAAGATAGCTTCCTGAACCAGGCACGACGAGAACGGATGAACTTGATCATCCATCTGTTGGATGGTTCGGACCTGCATGGCAAGATCTCGGCGTTCGACAATTTCACATTGATCCTTCAGAACGACGAGCGGGACGAACAGTATTTGATTTACAAGCACGCCGTAGCGACGGTAAGCCCCGGTGCGAAACAGAAAGTTCGCTGGAATCAGGTTGGGACGAAGCCCCCAAGACCGGGGGAATAAGCCCGCGTTGTCCAGGTAAGAACACAGACGGGGATAGTCCGGGGCGGCTATCCCCGTTTTTGCATTGCAGGCGCCGATTGCCAGGAGGTGTATGTCTCTTTCGGAATTGCCACAATCCTCTGCACGGACAGAACGCGCGCTGCTGGTCGGCGTGTACCCCCCTCATGTCCCACCGGAGCGGTCCGATCAGCAAATCGGTGAATTGACAAAACTAGCCGAGACTGCCGGGGCGGAGATTGAGTGTTTCACACGGCAGCACATTCGCGATATTCATCCAGCCACGTATGTCGGGCGGGGCAAGGTGGATGAGCTGCGTTCCCTGGTCGGCGAGAACGACTTGGACCTGGTGGTATTCAGCCGGGACCTGTCTCCGGTCCAGCAGAGGAACCTGGAGGACCGCCTGGGGATCCGCGTGATCGACCGGACAGAGTTGATTTTGGATATTTTCGCGCAGCACGCCCAGACTCGCGACGGTAAAATCCAGGTAGAATTGGCACAGCTGAGGTATCTGCGGCCCCGCCTGACTGGAGGCCGTCGGGATTTGTCCCGACTGGGCGGTGGGATCGGGACACGCGGACCGGGCGAAACGCAGTTGGAGGTTGACCGGCGGCGGATCAACAAGCGTATCGAACACCTTGCGAAGGACCTCCGCGCCATTGAACGCACGAATCGAATCCAGCGGAGAGCCAGACACCGTCGGGGCGTGGCAACGGCCGTACTTGTCGGGTACACAAATGCGGGGAAATCCACCTTATTGAACCGGCTGACCTCCGCCAATGTGGTTGCGCGTGACCAGCTGTTTTCCACACTCGACACAACCACGCGAAAACTCTACCTCGGTGAACGGAAAATGCTTCTTCTTTCGGATACGGTGGGGTTCATCACGGACCTGCCGGAACCGTTGCTGGCCGCATTTCGGGCCACGCTTGAGGTTGTGGAAGAAGCGGACCTGATTCTTCATGTCGTAGACGCGAGTTCCCCCCATATCGATTTGGAAATGGAGGCGGTGGCCGGATTGATGCGGGAGCTGGGCGGAGACAAGAAACCGACCGTTACGGTTTTCAACAAGTGGGATTGCGTGAAATCCAAACAGGCAGTGTATGCCGCTATGGAGTGGCTGGAGCCATCGCCATCGCTGGTTTTATCTGCTACGCAGGACCGGACACTTCAACCGTTGATTGACCTGCTGGAAAGTTTGTTTGAAGTTTACTCACCTCAAGGGCAATGGGAGACAGCGAGGCTTGTGGCGGGAGGAGTATAAGCGAAACGACCCCCCCGGCTTCCTCTCCAAGGATGACGCTCCGGTAAAAAGTGTCAGACGGGTTGGGGCTGGAAAAAGCAGTTTTTTCCTTTGATCTGCGCCACCAGGCGCGAAAGCCAAGTCCGAACACAAAATCGGCTCGATTCTCGACCGAAAACACTCCAAAAAGGCTTTCCACGCCATTGAAGGCCCTCCGAAACCGCCTGCCCACACCGCAGAA
>JAKPRU010000277.1 GCA_029557025.1 Candidatus Omnitrophota bacterium
GGTCTGGTTCCCATGGTTAAGAAATCACCTTGGGGTTATATCTGGTCTTCTTACGATACAGAGGCCGATACGCTCTACATCAATTTCAAAAAGCCCAGCCATGCGACCGACAGCGAGCTGACAGATGATGACATCATTGTCCGCTACGAAGGAGAGGAGATCATCGGCCTGACGGTGCTTCATGCGAGCAAGCGATAGGCGAAAAGTCCCAATGAACGATACGAAAGAAACCATTCTGGAGCGACTAAAGAAAGATGCCGGAATCGGCGATGGGCTGGATCGTCTGGGCGCCGATTATCCGGGGGTTCTGGGACTTTACTTGGATCTCTTTGCGGAGCATCCACGCCTGGAGACCGTGGCCGCGCCGATTTTCCAGGCCTATATGGCGATTCTCCGTTGTTTTGATGATGGCGGGACACTTTTTATATGCGGAAACGGCGGCAGTTTTGCCGACGCGGCCCACATCACAGGGGAACTGCTGAAGGCATTCGAGCGGAATCGCCATCTTACGGAGGAAGAGCAGAAAGCGTTTGCCGGACTTCCGTATGGCGAGGATGTCGGCAAACAGCTGGAGCATGGATTCCGCGCCGTGGTTCTGGGTAATAACGCCGTGCTTGCATCGGCGGTACTGAACGATTTCTCCATGGCCAACATGCACTATGCCCAGGAACTCTATGCCATGGCGCGAAAGGGGGATGTCTTGATCGGGATCAGTACCAGCGGCAATGCCCGCAATGTCATGTATGCCATGACCACCGCACGGGCAACGGGTGTCAAGACAATCAGCCTGACAGGTCAAAGCGGCGGAGAGATGGGACAATTCGCGGATATCGCAATCAAGGCTCCGGGGACACGAACGCTGAAAATCCAGGAGCTGCACCTCCCTATTTACCATACGCTCTGCCTGATGATCGAAGATCATTATTATCCGAAGGCAAGGGTCCCGGCTGAACCGCCCAAAGGTAGCGTGTTGGATTTGGATACGCTCGCATCCGCGATCGACCGGCTGAAAGCGCGGGGACGGAAAATTGTTTGGACAAACGGCTGTTTCGATATTCTTCACATGGGCCATGTTCAGTATCTCCGAAACGCCAAGGAGCAGGGCGATATCCTGGTGGTCGGGATCAACAGTGATGAATCCGTGCGGGCGTTGAAAGGCGAAGGAAGGCCGATCATCCCGGAACGTCACCGCGCCGAGGTCCTTGCCAGCCTGGGTTGTGTGGACTACGTGACCATTTTCAGCGACATGGACACGGTTCGGCTGCTGCAACGCTTGAAACCGCACGTCTATGCCAAAGGCGGCGATTACGATATCAACAGCATCGTGCAGGTTGAGCGCCGGGTGGTGGAGAGTTACGGCGGCGAAATCCGTATCCTTCCTTTGGTGCAGGATGCCTCCACCTCGCGAATTATCAGCCGGATCACTACCGGCGCACAGCCGAAGGGATGAGGTGGACCACGAAGGGACAGAAGTTCGTGATTCGCGAGGATTGGGGTACCGGTTAAAGATGTTTCTTAGGAGCCTCCCTCCGGCGGGACCGGTGATTGGGTAAAGAAAGCGTCACCGCATACAGCGCAGACGAAGGAGTGAAGATACGCACAACCGCGTTTCTGTCTCCCCGAACTTTGGTGGAGAGGTTCCTCCCCCGAAGATCGGGGGAGGAAGGGTGGGGGTTGACCGGATCTCGCAAAACTCCTCGGCGTGACGGTTGTGGCCGAGATTTCTTAAGAAATGGCACACGATCGAATCATTGTCGTTCGGAGCGGCGCAATTGGAGACACGATTCTTCTTGCGCCGGTGGTTCACGGTCTTCGACGGGCATATCCGAGCGCCGAGATTTTTGTCGTGGGGCATTTTGAGCGAGTCTCATTGCTGTTGGGGCCATCCTTCGCAACCCAGGCTCTGAGTCTCGACCAGCCCGGGATCCCCAGCCTTTATTCCGAGACTCCCGATTTACCTTCGGCTACCCGCGATGTTTTCCAAAGCGCCCGGTGGGTGCTGTGGTTTGGGGAGGACCTGGATGGGAACCTGCGGCGTAATATGGAAGAACTTTGTCCCGGACGGTTTTTGCTCCATTCGCCAAATCCCAAGCCACGCAGGCATATTTGTGACCACCTGATGGATGCTCTCGACCGGATCTCCGTGCCGAGGCCGGAGTTTGTTCCGCCGCTTGAAGTTTCCAGAGATTTGCCGTCAGACCTGACAGATATCTTGTCGGGCCGCGAAGGAGCAGGCGACCGGGTGGTTGTTCATCCCGGAGCGAGCAATTCGGAGAAGCGCCTTTCTCCCGGCATTTGGGCTGATGTGTTGCGCTCCCTTTCCCGCGAGCGAACAATCCGTCCGGTTGTGCTCACAGGCCCGGAGGAAGAAGATCTTGGGATGGAACTGGCGAGGAAGGTCCATGACCTGAATCCCGTGTGGATTCACGACCATCCTTTGCGGGAGGTTGCGGCATTGTTGGCGAATGTGGATTTGTATCTGGGACATGACAGCGGAATCACGCACCTGGCTGCCGCAATCGGCTGTCGGACCGTAGCGGTGTTTCGCGCGACCGATCCTGTCGTGTGGTCGCCGCGCGGTCCGCATGTTCATGTTGTGCTGATACGCGATGAGAGGGATGCGGTTCGAGTTATTCTTCAAGCAATACGAAAATGATCGCCATTGCTGTGTGTGCCTGTGCTTCTCTTAATGCAAGGCTGTCTGCTAGAATCGGGAAAACATGTCGCAACAGGGAGGTATTCACCGTGAGCTTGCTTGGACTGGATGTCGGAACGACCGGATGCAAGGCAACAGCGTTCAATGTGGATGGGGCAGTGTTGGCCTCCGCCTACCGGGAATATCCGTTGCTCTCGCCGCAGCCAGGCTGGGCGGAACTCGACAGCGCGCGGGTGTGGCACGATGTAAAAGACTGCCTGGCACAAGTGGCGCAGGCAACAAAGAACGATCCGATCAGCGCGCTCGCGGTCTCCTGCCAGGGCGAGGCCACCACGCCGCTGGATGAGCACGGGAATATTCTCGACACGACAGCCGTCTCGTTCGACACGCGAACGGCGGGACTCGTTTCCTGGTGGGAGGAGCATGTTGGTCGGGAACGGATTTTCGAAATCACGGGCCAGCCGCTTGCTTCCCCGTTCACCGCGCTCAAACTTCAATGGATGCGACAGAACAAACCGGAGGTTTTTGCGAAAGTCCGCAAGTTTCTGTTCTATGAGGATTTCATTTATCATCAATTGGGGCTGGAGCCATATACCGACTACACGGTGGCCGGCCGGTCGATGTTTTTCGATGTGCGGGCGGAAAACTGGTCCGAGGAACTTTTGCGACATGTGGGTATCTCGACGGATCGTCTGGCGAAACCGGTTCCTTCCGGGACAGTGATCGGGACCATTCCGGACAAGAAAGCGGATGAACTCGGACTTCCGCGCGGGATTCAGGTGGCGACGGGTGGGCACGACCAGCCTACTCAAACGCTTGGCGCAGGGGTGATCGACCCGAACGTGGCCTCCTACGGTATCGGGACGGTTGAGTGCATTGTTCCGGTTTTCCAGGAACCCGTACTGAACAAGACGATGCTCGACAACAACATCTGCTGTTATCACCACACATACAGCGGGATGTACATTGCGCTTGTCTACAATTTTACCGGCGGTCAGTTGTTCCGCTGGTATCGGGACACATTCGGCGATGTAGAGAAAATGGAGGCGGAGCGGACCGGCAAAGATGTCTACGACATCCTGACGGGGAAGGCGGCCGATCAACCGACGAATCTCCTGGTATTGCCGCATTTCACGACGACGGGTGTGCCGCATTTCGACAACAATTCCCGTGGAGCGATCCTGGGGATGACGTTGGGGACAACAAAGGGCGAGGTGATTCGCGGTATTCTGGAGGGGATCACAATGGAGCTGCGTCTCTGTGTGGATATTCTGGATAAGGCCGGTGTGCCGATTGAGGAGCTTCGGGCGACCGGCGGCGGATCGAAATCCGATTACTGGATGCAAATCAAAGCAGACATTATGGGGCGACCGGTGCGTGTGCCGAAGGTCTCGGAGTCCGGGAACCTGGGTTGTGCGATGCTGGCGGGAACGGCTACCGGAGTTTACCGTTCGCTTTCCGAGGCGGCGGAGCAGTTAATTACTATCGGCAAGTCATTTGAGCCGAACGAAAAGAACGTGCGCTATTACCAGGATCGTCTGGGGCTGTATGCGGAGATTTATCCTCGGCTGCGGGATTTGTTTCACCGGATGTAGTTGTCGCGGACATAGCTCACTCGGTCAATTCCGGGCGGTCTTCGCGGTTGAGGCCTTTTTCGATAGCGTCGATAATTGTCTCAACGGCCTTGACTCGCGCCCAGAGCTTGCAGTTCCCTTCCACCACGGTCCATGGGGCGTAGGTGGTACTCGTTCGCTGCAGCATATCGACAACGGCTTCCCGGTAAGCATCCCATTTTTCCCGGTTGCGCCAGTCTTCATCGGTTAATTTGTAGGACTTGTAGTCGATCGTTTTTCTTTCCTCGAACCGTGCCAGCTGTTCCTCCTTGGAGATGTGCAGCCAGAATTTCACGATGACCGTTCCGAAATGGTACAGGTGTCGCTCAAATTCGTTGATCTCCTGGAACGCGCGCCGCCATTCGGCCTCGGTACAGAAACCCTCGATGCGCTCCACCATGATTCGTCCATACCAGGAGCGGTCGAAGATTGCGATATGTCCGGCTTTCGGGAGTTGTTTCCAGAATCGCCAGAGGTAGTGATGGGTTTTCTCATCGCCGGTGGGCGCGGCAATGGGGGTTACGGAATACCCGCGCGGGTCGAGGTTCTGGGTTACCCGCTTGATATTGCCTCCCTTGCCCGCTGCATCCCAGCCCTCGTAGACAATCACGACGGGCATTCGGTGCTTGAAGCATTCGTACTCCAGTTCGCGCAGACGCACCTGACCCTTCATCAGCCGTTTGCGGTATTCGGCCGGTTCGAGAGACAGAGAGAGGTCCACCCGGTCCAGAACGCTGGGCATATCTTTCAGGGCGGTCACCTCGATCTGTTCGTGAATGTCTTCATGAGTTGCGGCTCGGGTGCGGTTTTTGTTCAGGCCCGTCTGGATGGCCTCACAAATGGTTTTGAAGATTTTCACGCGGCGGAAGCGCCTGTCGGTGGCTTCGATGATGGTCCAGGGCGCATAGTGTGTACTGGTGCGCTCGAGCATTTCCTCGGTTACCTGAAGATAAGTGTCGTACTGTTTGTGGTGTTTCCAGTCTTCCTTGGTGACTTTCCATTTCATATATGGATCTTTTTCACACTGCCGAAACCGACGTTTCTGCTCCTTTTTGCTGATATGCAGCCAGAACTTGACGATCACTGTTCCATCATCCACCAGCTGGCGTTCAAATTCGTTGATCTCCTGGTATGCTTGGTGCCATTGTTCGGGAGTGCAGAGTTTATCGACCCGCTCCACATGAACCCGGCCATACCACGACCGGTCGAAAATGGCAATTTGCCCCCGTCCGGGAACCTTGGTCCAGAACCGCCACAGGAATGGGCGATACAGTTCCTCCTGGATGGGCGCCGAGATGGGGTGGACTCGGAATCCGCGCGGATCCAACCGGTCGAGCAGCTGGCTGATCGAGTCGCCTTTACCGGAGGCATCCCAGCCCTCAAAGAGAATAATGACCGGCAACCCGGCCTCACGTGCCTGTTGCTGCAGGATACGCAGATCCTCTTTCAGGCGGGGCAGCCATTGTTTGTAATCTTCCTTGGACAGTTTGAGCGAGAGATCGACGGTTTCGAGCATAGGTTCCTCCGCGCGTCAAGGCAAATCGGCACTGTCTTTCGCCACAGGTTTTTGGTTATTTTCGCCGAGGAAGGGTAGGGTTGTCCAGGTGGTTCTGGTGAAGAATTAAGAATTCAGGAGTTAAAGGAAGACGAAGGTGAAGTGAGCCGGGAAAGGGGTTGAAGCCTACCCTACAACTCACCCGGAGGCAAAAAGGGAACCTTTATTTGTAAACATATGAAAGGCTGGCTTTTCGGGAAGGTCTGGAACCGGCTTTTCTTTCATTTTCATCCAGGAGGCATAATAAAAAGGCAGCCGGGTGGATCAAATCCAGCGGACTGCAATGCAGCCCTCCCAACCGCGAAAGACCGAGACTATTCCACTACCTCCTCCGCAAGAATGACGGCCTGATTCTTGCTCACTTCCAGGAATCCGCCGGTGATTTTTTTCTCGGCGGATTTGCCGTCGGCGGTGCGGAAAGTGACTTTGCCCGGGAGAAGGCCGGTAAGCAGCGGGGCATGGTGCGCCAATACGCCCAAATAGCCCTCCGTGCCGGGGGCCACCATGGACTCAATATCGCCCTCATAGACAACGCCGGCCTGGCTGATCATCCGCAACTTGTAGGTTTCCGCCATTTTTCACACTCGATATCGCACAGTTCGGGGCCGTTCAGCTCACCCCAAGCTGTCTTGCGTTCTCAATGACATCCTCAATTCCACCGCACATGTAAAACGCCTGCTCCGGGAAGTGATCGAACTCGCCCGACGCGACGCGCTTGAATCCCTCCAGGGTGTCTTCCAGCCGGACGTATTTCCCGGCACGGCCTGTGAACGCCTCGGCCACGTGGAACGGCTGCGACAGGAACCGCTGGATTCGGCGGGCACGCCCCACAATCACTTTATCCTCATCCGAAAGTTCATCCATTCCAAGGATAGCGATGATATCTTGCAGGTCTTTGTATCTTTGAAGAATCAGTTGGACCTGTCGGGCGATACTGTAATGCTCCTGGCCGAGAACTTTCGGGTCCATAATACGGGATGTGGAGTCCAGCGGGTCCACGGCGGGATAGATTCCCAGTTCCGCGATCTGACGGGAAAGAACCGTGGTGGCATCCAGGTGAGAGAACGTGGTTGCAGGAGCCGGGTCGGTCAGGTCGTCGGCGGGAACATAGATCGCTTGTACGGAGGTAATGGACCCGCGTTTGGTGGAGGTGATTCGCTCCTGAAGCGCGCCCATCTCCGTTGCGAGTGTCGGCTGGTAACCCACGGCGGAGGGCATTCGTCCGAGCAGAGCGGACACCTCCGATCCCGCCTGGACGAAACGGAATATATTGTCGATAAACAGAAGAACATCCTGGCCGGATTCATCACGGAACGACTCGGCGACGGTCAATGCGGAAAGGCCGACACGGAGCCTGGCTCCGGGCGGCTCGTTCATCTGGCCGAACACCAGCGCGGTCCGGTTGACAACGCCGGATTCGTTCATCTCCAGCCACAGATCGTTTCCTTCACGGGTTGTTCACCTACACCGCCGAATACCGAGTACCCGCCGTGTTCCTGGGCGATATTGCGAATCAGTTCCATAATAATGACGGTTTTGCCGACGCCCGCGCCGCCGAACAGGCCGATCTTACCGCCTTTGGCGTATGGAGCCAGCAGGTCCACAACCTTGAGGCCCGTCTCAAAGAGTTCACGAACCGGAACCTGCTCCTCGAAAGTCGGGGCCGGTCGGTGAATAGGGGAACGTCTATCCGGGCTTGGGATCGGGCCAAGACCGTCTATCGGTTGGCCCAGCAGGTTGAAGATTCTGCCGAGACACTGCTCGCCGACAGGCATGGATATCGTCGTGCCGGTATCGACGGCTTTCATGCCACGCACAAGACCGTCTGTGGAGGCCATGGCGACACACCGGGCCAGGTTGTTGCCGAGGTGCTGTGCCACCTCCACGGTCAAATGGATATTCCGCTCCTCATCGTCAATTGTGATGGCGTTCAGAATGTCGGGAAGATGATCGGAATCAAACTCTATATCGACCGTCGGCCCGATCACCTGTCTGATTGCACCGACATTTCCAGCAATTTCCTCCGCCATGATTGTCTCCTTGTTCCGTGTCGGCCTAGAGCGCTTCCGCGCCGCCGACAATCTCCAAGAGTTCTTTTGTGATGGACGCCTGACGCGCTTTATTCAGGTCAAGGGTCAGGGTATGAATCAATTCTTCACAGTTATCGTTGGCGGCGCTCATGGAAACCATGCGGGCGCTGTGTTCCGCCGTAAACGCTTCCGCCAACGTGATATACATTTTTGAATTCAAATACCGGGGTAGAATCTCGCCGAAAATTGTCTCGGCATCCGGTTCATAGATATACTCGACCGGTTGGACTGCGATTCCGGCACAAATCGAATCCCATTCGACCGGCAGAAATTTCGCGAGGACAGGATGATAGGAAATGGTGGAAATGAACGTATTGTAAACGAGATACACTTCGTCTGCTTCACCTTCCAGAAATCGCCGAACCAGATCGTCCGCAATTCCCCGAATCCGCGCCACATCCAACTTGCCGCCCAAGTCGATATGCTGGGCAACGATATTCCCGCCATGTCGCCGGAAATAATCGCGGCCTTTTTTGCCGATACAATACAAGTCGGTTCGATCCGGACCGTTTTCCAGCAGAAACTCCTCGGTGCGACGAATGACATTGCTGTTGAATGCGCCGCACAGTCCGCGATCCGCCGTAACGGTCACGAGCAGGATTTTTTTTACAGGACGCTCGGTGAGGAACGGATGACTGACCTCGGCGGTTGTTTTGACCAGCCGGGCAATGATCTCCTGAAGTGTGCGAGCGTACGGGCGACCTGCACGCAGGCGTTCTTCCGTGCGACGCATTTTTGAGGCCGCTACGGTTTTCATCGCACGGGTGATCTGTTTCGTGTTTTCCACCGTGCGGATTCGTTTGCGCAAAGCTTTCAGGGAAGGCATATCCGTTCCTTTGGCCGGTTCCCGTCAGGATTTCTTTGAGGCAAGAAACTGACGTTTGTACTCATCCAGGGCTTTGCTCAGTTGTGCCCGGGTCTCATCCGACAGAACTTTATCTTCCTGAATTCGATATCCGACTTCGGGATATTTTTCATCGAGGAACGGGTAGAGTTTTTCCTCGAATGCCGGAATGTCTCCCACGGGAAGATCGTCGAGTAATCCTTTGCCGGCGGCAAAAATAATGACCACTTGTTTCCACAGGGGCATCGGTTGATATTGGCCCTGTTTGAGGATTTCGACGTTTCGCTGGCCGCGAGTCAGCTGGGCCTGGGTGGTCTTATCCAGGTCGGAGCCGAACTGGGCGAAGGCGGCCAGTTCACGATATTGGGCGAGATCCAGCCGAAGGCGGCCGCCGACGGATTTCATAGCCTGGGTTTGCGCATGACCGCCCACACGAGACACGGAGATACCCACGTTGATGGCGGGGCGTACACCGGCATAGAACAGGTCCGGTTCCAGGTAAATCTGGCCGTCGGTAATCGA
>JAKPRU010000291.1 GCA_029557025.1 Candidatus Omnitrophota bacterium
CCAAAGACAAGGACCTGTACAACCCGGAGCGGATCAATTGGCCCCTGTTTCTGGGAAATGCTCCCAAGATCCCGTTTGATCCCATGCGCTGCTCTGCGTGGCGCTGGTTCTGGGATTACGCCGGCGGTCTGATGACCGATATCGGTCCGCACATGCTGGATGTCGCCCATTGGATCACCGGCACGCTCGGCCCCAAACGTGTGGTTTGCAACGGCGGCAATTACTGGTATCCAGGCTGGGAAACCCCGGACAATGTTCATGCCATTCTCGATTGCGGCACGCTGGCGATCGTCTTTTATGTCCAATTCATGAACGGCTATGACGGCGATGGGGCCGTGTTCTACGGAACCGAGGGAAGCATTGTCGAATGCCAGGATGGGAAATTCCGCATGTTCGATACAAAAAATAAAGAGGTCGAGCAGTGGCCGAAATCCGATGAACAGAGAACCCATGTCCAGAACTTCCTCGATTGTATTAAGAGCCGCAAACAGCCCAATTCCCCACCGGAAATGGGACACCGGGTCATCACCGGTGCGCATCTTGCCAATATCTCTTACCGCACCGGAAAGCGCGTCGAGTGGGATTTGAAAGAGGAAAAGATCATCTGAGACGGTGTTGAGGAAAGATATAAGCAGGCTGTGGCGGCACAAATCTGACCCACGCTGGAATAACGCGGCAGGATGATCCGGTCCAACACATCTCGCAGGTAGCCGAACGGCTCCATCCCCTGCCGTTTGCAGGTACGGATCAGTACCGCCGCTGCCTGCAGCGCGCCGTCCCCCCGCTTTGTTTTCGTTTCTTTCAATCGATTTTTCTCCATGGCTCACCTCCATGGCTACTCTACCCCCAATTCCTTCCCGCACAACCACGTGGTTTATCGGACGGTTACCAGATTCCCATCCCCGCACCCCCTTTCAAATCCTCGGCGCACATTCGAATATACTTCTGCCGACCCTCTCTCCGATTGTCATCCTCTTTCTCCTCTACAATCCCTTCCTGGACCACGATATCTGGTGGCATATTCTGATCCGGCGGAGTATTGTGTTCGACTATGTTTGGCCGAACAAGGACACCTTTACCTATACCATCCCCGGTAAAGAATTTGTCATTCACTCCTGGCTGGCGGAATGTCTATTTGCCCTTCTGTACCGCGCAGCAGGAGAAATTGCGCTTTATGTTTTTCGATTCGGTATCCTGCTTCAGCCGCAGAGATGGTCCGGCCTGTTCTACCTGTTCAAGGCCGTGCAATTCCACACCGGCGACTGGAGCATGGGGGTCCGGCCCTGCAAATGTGGCTGAGTTATGCCGCGCAATCCACCGCTCAGAAGGAGAATAGAAGAGAGCCGGATGCGGAACTGAGCAAGAATCTCACCCAACTTCCTGTTTCGCAAGGACTTACGCCCGGAGGCAAGTAGCTCCTCTTGAGAATAATCTCCATTTTGCTAGATGCGTCTAGCGATTTTCGAGGCCCAAAATGGAGATTTTTGAGGGCCAATATACTGAAAATTGGGGATACCCAAGGGCTGCCGGTCGCGATATGCTTAGCACAGCAAAGATGAAGGGAGGGATTCTTCGCTCTTATTACTGCAATTGAACAAGGGGGTATTCGCATTGGAGCGAAAAAGTCCCCAGAGTTCATCTTTATCGGAAAATAGTGGGGTGCTGTATTTTGTTACTATTTGTATATTATTGAAGCAAACGGGGGTATTTACAGTACAGCGCGGTTCTTCGGAAGGGGCAGATCCTTCTGGTGTTCTATTGGATGTTTTGTGTTTGAGGTGATTCACCTTCATAGAATCCCGGTTCAGCCAGCGATACTGAACCGGGTATTTTTTTTTGCCGGGCAGAGACGCTTGGCCCACGGGTATGACAGGCGTCCCTGCCTGTCGTCTGGGATCAGTAGGACAGGCGTCCCTGCCTGTCGTCTGGGATCAGTAGGACAGGCGTCCCTGCCTGTCGTCTGGGATCAGTAGGACAGGCGTCCCTGCCTGTCGTCTGGGATCAGTAGGACAGGCGTCCCTGCCTGTCGTCTGG
>JAKPRU010000313.1 GCA_029557025.1 Candidatus Omnitrophota bacterium
CCGAGAACTCCAGGATTTCGGGTCTCGATGGGCCGTTGTACGTATCGGGTTCCGTGAGTGTCGGATTAATCGAGAGAAACACGCGGCCGTCATAAAATGCAACCAGCGGGGAAGGCTCCCGTGTGCGACCCTCCCCTTTGTATATCTGCTCCCATCCCTTGTCGGTGCGCCGGAACAGCATGGGGAGGCAGTTATTCAGCGGCGAGGCATCCGGAATTGTCTCAATACCGCTCGCGAAGACGGTTTTACCGATGCGGACAATACTTGTATTGCCGTGACACCACATCGGATTCGCGCCGTTATTAGCCGGTTGATAGGAGTAAACTTCTTCCTCTACCTCGACGATGGGGGAGAGCGGCTTTGATTTTGCTCCATCGGAAAGTGAAGCGGACAGCATCACGCTGGAAACGATCAGGATCGTTACAGTAATACGCATAAAAATGCCTCCTGTAGGTTATTCGATTCTTTCGCTCTCCGGAATATGCAGGAGCGTAATGGAATTGTGTTTAAAGAGAGACTTCTTTTTCTCCCCGATCGTGTATTCGTACTCAACGAACGCGCCGTTCCAACAGATAAATAGTCGTTCGCCCCGATCATCCAGTCGAACGGAAAACGCACCGCTGGGAGTGTAGCCGTATTGATCATAGTAATACGGAGTGAGAAAGGCGAGGACTTTTCTTTCGCCGGTTCGGCTGTCGTACTGGACCACCGGGGAACCGTCGTTATTGGCTTCGCCGTGCGCGCCGGGAGCATAGTAGATATATCGTCCCCCGGGACTTCGCTGCATGGAGGTCGTGTATCGTTCCTCACCGGGCCAGTTGATTCCGAGGTCTTTGATTTCCTCGGTTTCCGGGTTGAATGTGAACAATTCTCCTTCGTGGGTTGTTCCATAGAACAGCCCATCCGGAGCCTTGTTTTCAGTTACGGCTCTCATTTTGCTGACCGTGCCGCCTTTGTAGTCCCCTACTTGCTCGGTCGGCGGCATCTCGGCGTCCAATAGTCGGAAGCGATTTTTTGCGGGATCGTATTCGATCAGGCGGCACTTGGGATCGGACGGATGCTGGTTGCAGGTATAGACCTTGCCGGTTGCCTCATCGATCAGGAAGGTACGGTTGGACCAGACCATTCCCTCCGGCAGGTATCCGGCCCAGTTTACTTTCTGATGGTCGATATCCCAGGCGAGGAACTCGCAATAATAGCCGACGGCATAGAGCAGCCGGCGTTTTGTATCTACGCGATGGCCCGGCCAGGAGGCCCGGAGCATCGGCACGCCGAAATCGCAGAACTCTTTTGTTTCGACGTTGTATGCCATGATATGCCCGCCGGTGTATCCGGTCGCAAAATCTTCCTCGTGTACGTCGGGATATTTTGACCAGTATGTGCAGAACCACAGGTATGGGCCATCCAGGAAATCCAGGTTGCCGTGGATTTTCCCTTCGGAGAACACATCATCGGCGCGTCCCAGGGCATCGTTGATTTCCTGGGACAGACCGAACGAAAGCGTGGCAGGATCGTATTCCACGATATACAGGTGAGCATTGTAGCTCCCGTTGTCCCCGATGGCGGTATAGAACTTTCCGTTTGGAGGATAGTAGGCGGATTGGCTCCAGCTTGCCCAGAACGCGCGGTGATGATCATCCACCGGTTCGGGGAAAAATCGCGGCGTCGCCGGGATGACGCCGAATTCGACTTTCGGCGGAGTTTTGGCCATGGTGAAATACTTCCCCTCGAACGGCTTGATGTGCTTGGGAGCGACAAGCATCTTCTTGTCCTGATCCACCACGACGCGCCCGGTATAGAGGAGATTTTCCTTGTCCAGTTTCTCGGCGGTTTTTTTCTCGGCGAGGGCCTCTTCGCTCAGATTCTCGGTGTCCGGCTCGGAGACATACCGGGAGGGGATATGTTTCGCCTTAGCATAGACCTCCGGCGCGTCGGTCCGGCCGGTCAAGACCGCAGGTCCGATCAGGCACAATGTCAACAGGAATGGGAAGATTCGCCTGGTCATGGTCAACCTCCATGCGTTCCGTTTTGATGAATGCCGCTCGATTCCGACATTGTGCGGGCATCTTAGCACTTGCAACGGAAATGGTAATCTGTTCCAAGGCGCTGGATTCGACAGAGTGTTGCGGACTCTCAAGACTCGCCGATGGTGAGGCAGGGTCGTTTATCATCTCCCCCAAGATCGGGCGGATTACAGAGGAGACAAGAGTGTCGAACCGGTCAACCCGCACCCAGGCTCCCTGTGCGGCCCTCACGCTACTTCCTTGTGATTCCGGCGGGCACGGATTTGTTGCGCCTCCCACAACTTATCGAGAATCATCTCCAGAACAGCATAGCAAAACACCTGCATTCCCGACAGAACCAGGACTGCACCCAGCGCGACACGGGTCCAATGTTCATGGATCTGACGTTCGGCGATGTATTGAAATAATGGTTTCACGTTAATCATCACACCCGCAACAATACAAAAGATCGCGACAACCGCGAATCTGCCGGTCAGAAACCGCCGCCCTTGCGGGCGATAGAAACCGTGGATAAACGCCACCACACGGTTTGCCAATAATCCCACGCTGATCAGCATCAGCCCGCCCACGGCAAAGGTTATCACGGCCAGCAGGCGATAAATCCGATCCTCCGGGACATTTTGAAATCGCAGATAGTGCAGCACCGGCCCCAAACCGTACGCCACGGCGAGAAGCAGCAACAGCAGCCCCCCCGCCCCGAAAAACTTGAGCGGTTGATACAGTAACGCAATCTCCCCGATCGTATAGAGAAATCGCACGCCATCTTTGATAACCGAAAGTTTCGATCTCCCCACACGCTCCTTGTAACTCATCTCAATTTCCTCAATCCGAAGCTCGGGATCGAAGATGGCCCGACAAGTCATCGCCGGGGTAAAGTGCAATCCATCGGGAAGCGGATACAGCCTGTCCAGGGAATCCCGCCGGATCACCCGCATTCCGCTGGCGGTGTCGCTGACCTTCGACCCCGCCAATACATTCAGAATTGTGCGAAAAATCCAGTTCCCGACTCGCCGGATGCGGGGCATTTCGGAATGCGGCCCCATGCGGGACCCGATGCACACATCCGCTCCCGTCGAAAGGAGGTTCTGAATCATTGGGATGAATTGGAGCGGATCGCAGGTTCCATCCCCATCCAGAAAGGAAACCAGAGAGCCGCGAGCCTGCTCGAACCCGAACTTGATTGCGGCGCCATAGCCACGGTTCTGCGGAAAAGCAAATACCCGCAGGTCCGGCTCGAATTGGCGCGCAATTTCCTCCGTGCGGTCGGTGGAACCATCCGAGATCAGAATTACCTCCACCGATCGGCAGGGGGTTTGCCGGCAGATCGGACCCCGGGCATCCAGGCAGCGCCGAATCGTGCTTTCGATTGCCTCTTCCTCATTGAAAGCAGGGATGATAATCGACAAAGTCGGCGCTTCACCCGTTGAAGGCTCGACGGGATGGGCGGTCTCGCTCACCGCTGGCTCCTTTTACGATTCGACGATGGCTGTCAAGCCTCGCGGATTTCCCGTTTCTCGCGGTCGTAGATCATGGCTCGCCCCGTGACATAAGCCCTGTCGGACAGGATCACCGCCACACCGTGCTGGTAGCCCGCGTCGATATTGGCGTTCGGCTGTTTGCGGCTGCGAAGACACTGAAGCCAATTCTCCATGTGATGCGGCATCTCCACGCCGGGAATCATGTACTTGTCCGGGATCCGACCCGGGTCCGGGGTTCCTTGCGTAGTCAGGAACGGCTCGCTCCAGTTCGTGCAGTCGATGGTTCCCCGTGTGCCGTAGAATCGGGTATAGCTGTTGCTTCCGTTACCGATGCAAGTCGAATAACTCACCAGGAACCCTTCCGGGTATTCCAGAATGGTTTGCACATTATCGGGGCAGGTTCGCGCGTCTTTGTAGAAATACTTCCCGCCGATTGTGACCGCTTTACACGGGAATATCCCTTCCGTAATGTAATGGACCAGGTCGATGAAATGGACCATCAATCCACCGATGGGACCGGAAGAGAAATCCCGATATCCATACCAGGCAGTGCATTGATCCGCATCGAACGGCCGATATGGACGGTGCATCAGGAAAGCTTTCCAGTCGGTATCCGATTCCTTGATATCGCGATATCGTTCCTGCCAATAGGGGATCAGGCTGTTACGAACCTGTTCCACTTTGCAGACATTCCCGATATAGCCGCCCTGAACAATTCGTCGTACTGCGGTAAATGAGGGCCAGCTGCGCAGTTGGGTTCCCATCTGCACAATTCGCCCGCTTTCTTTCACCGTATCGTAAGTGTCGATCAGTTCGGCAAGGTCCATGGCAATCGGTTTTTCCTGATAGACATCCTTGCCGGCCAGCACGGAAGCCTTGAGAATCGTGCAATGCTGGTGATCCGGGCTGGCCGAGATCACAGCGTCAATGTCTTTCAAGGCCAGGAGATCCTGATAGTGGATGAATTGCCGGGGTTCTTTGCCGAAGAGTTCTTTGACCTTCCCGACGGCTCGTTGCCGTGCCTCGTTCCAGGGATCGCACACAGCGGTGATTTCGACATTCTCCTGCTCGCTGAACCGATACGCCTCCGGTATGAGCGCATTGCAGCCCCGTTCGCCGGTGCCGATCACGCCGATGGAAATGCGGTCGTTCGCGCCGGGGACGCGCGCTATCGCTCTGCCCGCCTGAATCGCGGCCATCGCGCCCGCGGTTCGGCCCAGAAATTGACGACGATTCCAAGTGTGTTCCGACATGATGTATTCTCCTTCTTGGTTCGAGATATCCTGTGATCGTTTATCGTCATTCCGGCGAAAGCCGGAATCCAGGCGCTATCCATCAGGATTTGGCAGGCACGGAGGCCTGCCCTACTGTTTGTTTCGGTGTTCATGAATCCGTTCTTTGATCCGGTTATACCATCTCCGAACAAATGGGACATCCACCGAAAGCAACGCCAGGCCCGGCAGTCCCAACATCCAACCCTGAAAAATCGGTATCAATCCGCCGATCAACCCCAGGAGGACCAGGATCACACCCAAGGTAATTCGAAGGACTCTCAGTGCAGCCTTCCCGGCAGATTGAAAACGGTGATTGTCAAAGTAAGACATGGCCTGTATGCTAATCCTCTCCCCACGCGGAACCAAGGCAGGTGGCCCTCTGTCGGAACGGTTTGTCCTTTCGAAGACCGCACGGGTCGTGTATCCTTGGAGACACACCGGAGGGAACACGACGATGGAATGGGTGATTTGCAGCGGATTGACCGTGCTGGATGCGGTGCTGCTGTGGTGGATTTTCGCGCTGCGCCGCGAGATTCGGCAGATCCGCGAAATAGCCGAAAACCGCCGCTCTGAAAATACCCTCAGCGAAGAAGACCTTCGGGCGTTACAGAAATCCCTCACCACGCTGGTCGAAACCCTTCAATCGTACACCGAGGAACATCTGGCGGAAATGCGGAACCAGGTGGAATCCATGCGGGAATTGGCAAACGAGATTCTTCGGATCCGTGGGACCGCTCCCGTGTCCAACGAACCGGGATCCTCACGAAGTGTCCATATTCGCCCAGATACCTCGTTGATTGAACATCGCGAAAAGGAGAGGATCATCGCACTGCATCGCCAGGGAAAAAGTGTCCGGGAAATCTCCCGGATGCTTCAGGTTACCGCCGGCGAGGTGGAACTGGTGATCCGGCTGTCATCATGATTGAACGATACACCCGCCCTCAGATGGGGGCCATCTGGAGCGAGGAAAACAAGTACCGTACCTGGCTGCGGGTCGAAATTGCCGCCTGCCGCGTGATGTGCCGACTGGGAAAGGTCCCCCCGGACGCGCTCCGGGAGATTGAAGAGAAAGCCGACTTCGACATCCCCCGTATCCGCGAGCTCGAAAAGACCCTGGACCACGAAACCATCGCATTTCTCACTGCGGTGGGAGAGAAGGTGGGTCCGGCGTCGCGGTTCATTCATTTGGGATTAACCTCTTCCGACAAGTTGGATACGGCGGGCGCTCTCCAGCTCGTGCAGTCGCTCGATCTTATTGCGGAAGGCCTTCAGAAACTTCGGCAGGCAGTCGGCAGCCGGGCGGTGCAGCACAAACATACTGTGATGATCGGCAGAACCCACGGCGTACATGCGGAACCGATCACATTCGGCCTGAAACTGGCCATCTGGTATGAAGAGCTGAGACGCCATATCCTTCGTCTCGGGAATGTTCGCAGGAACATTGCGGTGGGTAAGATTTCCGGCGCAGTCGGTACGTATTCCCACGTGCAGCCGGAAGTTGAGCACATGGTGTGTAAGGACCTCGGCCTGGAACCGGCCCCCGTGTCCAACCAGATCATCCAGAGAGACCGTCATGCGGAGTATCTCAACGCTCTCGCGCTGCTCGCCTGCACATTGGAAAAAATGGCGTTCGAGATTCGGGGGCTGCAAAAGACCGAGGTTCACGAGGTGGAGGAACCGTTCCCGAAAGGGCAGAAGGGCTCCTCCTCCATGCC
Source organism: Candidatus Omnitrophota bacterium (assembly GCA_029557025.1). Lineage (GTDB taxonomy): Bacteria > Hinthialibacterota > Hinthialibacteria > Hinthialibacterales > JAKPRU01 > JAKPRU01. The sequence goes on from JAKPRU010000313.1 coordinate 6,492, forward strand.
GCACAAAAAGAATCCTAATCTCTCCGAACGAATCACCGGCCTGGCGCGTCTGCTGCGCGGTTACGCCCTGGTCGGCATGGAAAACGTGGCGCTATGGCACGAGCGGGATATTTCGCATTCCTCCAATGAGCGAGTCACCCTGGCAGATGCCTCCATTCTGGTCGATTACCTGCTTGACCGCATGACCTGGATTATTACCGACATGCGTGTTTTCCCGGAACACATGAAAAAGAATCTGGACCTGACCGGCGGCCTCATTTTCTCCCAGAAAGTTCTCCTTGCCCTCACCAAGGCCGGAATGTCACGCGAAGAGGCGTACGCCATTGTCCAGGAGAGCTCCATGAAAGTTTGGGAGGAAGGCGGACATCTGCGCGATTTACTGAAAGATCATCCGAAGGTCAGGGAACTTCTTAGCGAAAAACAGCTGGAGGAATGCTTTGGGCTGGGGAATCTGCTGGAAATGGTCGATCTCGTTTTTGAGCGGATTGGGTTGGTGTGAAGAGGGGGAGATGTGGACGGAGAAGACGGGAGATTTACAGATTCAGTTTTGACAGGATCGATTCGGCTAGTGCAACAGTAATGCCGGGGAGTTTCGCCATTTCCTCTACTGAAGTGGTGCGGATTTTCTCTACCGAACCAAAAGTGCGCAGTAAAAGCCGTGCTTTGGCCGGACCGATGCCGGGAATCTCGGTCAGGATGGATTTCTTGAGCTTCTTATCCCGCCGGGCGCGATGATAGGTGACGGCAAATCGGTGCGACTCATCGCGGACACGCTGAAGGAGGCGCAGCCCCTCATGCCGACGGTCCAGTTTCAGCGGCTCCTCGCGTTGCGGTATGTAGATTTCCTCTTCGCGTTTCGCCAGACTGACTACCGGAACGTTGTCTAACACCAGATCGGATAGAATCTCCAACGCGGCGTTCAGCTGCCCGCGCCCACCGTCGATCAGCAGTAAATCGGGATCGGAGGCAAAGCGTCGCTTTTCTTCTTCGGATTCCTCCCCATGAATAAATCGGCGGCGGAGTACCTCACGCATGGCCGCATAGTCGTCCGATCCGGACACGCCGCGAATCCGGAACCGCCGATACCCGGATTTCTGCGGCTTGCCCTGTTGAAAAACTACCATGGAAGCAACCGTTTCATCCCCCTGAATGTTGGAGATATCGTAGCCTTCAATTCGTTGCGGCAGGGTTTCCAGGTTCAACACTTTCTGTAGCGCAATCACGGCGGGATCGACTTCCTCCGTAACGCCGCGCAGTTTTCGGAACCGCTCCGAGGCTCGCGCGCGGCTGTTCTTTTCGGCTAATTCCACCATTCGAATATGATCTCCCCGCCGGGGGCGAATGATCGATACACGATGTCCGGCCAGCTCCCCGAACCACTGTTCCAGGGTTTCCCGGTCCTCCTTCGGCACGGTGACGTTTAAAAAAATCTCGCGGGGATATTCCGGCGCCTGCGAATAGTATTGCAGTAAAAAAGAACCGAGGATTTCCTCTTCGGAGACGTTCGGAGGACCCTCCATAAAATGATGCGAACTGCCGACAATCCGTCCGTTCCGTCTCCGCGCCACCAATATGCACGCAATATCGTGTACCCGCGCATAGCCGATATAATCCTGGTTGTCTACCGCCTGTTTCGCCATTTTCTGGCGATGAGCGAATTCCTCTGTCGCCTCCAGGATGTCGCGGTAGAGAGAGGCTTTTTCAAACAGAAGATTTTCGCTGCATTCCTCCATTCTCCGACGCAGAGCCGCCCTGACGGTCTCCTGGCGACCCCGCACAAAGTCGATCACCCCCCGACACAACTCTCCGTACTCCTCCGCTGTTACAAAACCTCCGCACGGCGCGCAGCAGCGACCGATTTCGTATTCTATACAGGGGCGAATCTCCCGCAACTTGTCCGAATCATGTTTGCATAGACGAAGCGGGAAAATCTCCTGCAAGCCGGATAAAGTACGCCGTGCCATGGCGACATGAGGATACGGGCCGAAATACCGGCTTCCATCCGCCTCCACCGTTCGCGTAAGAAATATCCGGGGGAATGTCTCCTGCACCGTGATTCTCAAGTAGGGATACCGTTTATCGTCCTTTAGTTTAACATTGTATCGTGGATTGTGTTTTTTGATTAAATTGTATTCAAGCAGGAATGCTTCGGAATCCGTATCGGTAATGACATAGTCGATTTGTTCGACATGCACGACAAACGGCGAGGCGTATTGGCCGCCTTTGCGGCTGAAATGGGATCGGATTCGCTTCTGAATGTCGATGGCCTTGCCGACATAGATGACCTTCTCCGAGGCGTCCCGCATCAGGTAGACACCAGGCTCAGAGGGCAGCAACTCGATATCCTCTCGGCTAATCATTTCCTTTAGTCTTCTGTTTTGTCCGTGCCTGTGCTTCCGTGTTCGTCCATGTTCTCTCCCTCAACCATTAACCCGCTCGCTTTCTTTAGTATAACATCCGCAACCGTATTCGGCGTAACGCCCGACTTGCCCGGAAAACGGACACGCAGATAATTCGGCGTCAATCCTTCCGCAACACCATTTTTGCAAGTCTCAACGAGGACCGGCATGGTCCGTCCCAGGAGTTTCCGGCGAGTCTCTTCGGCTTTCGCCAGGGCGAATCGGTCCAGAAGTTCGCGGCGTTGCCGGGCAACAGGGAAAGGAACCTGTTCCGGCATGTCTGCTGCCCGAGTTCCGGGCCGAATGGAAAACGAAAACGAATGGACTTTCGAAAATCCGCATCGTTCCACTATGGAAAGAGTTTCCTGAAAATCGTCCTCGCTTTCTCCCGGGAAACCAACCATGATATCCGTTGAAACGCACAAATCTGCTATTTGCCGGTGTGCCTGCTCGATCAACCGCAGATAATCGTCTCGGCGATACTTGCGGCCCATGCGCTCCAGGATGCAATTCGATCCGCTCTGCAATGGCAGGTGCAGGTGCGGGCACAAAACCGGCTCCCGCGCAAAGATATCTATGATCCGCTGACCGAAATCCTCGGGCTCCAGCGAACTGAGGCGCAGACGCAACAGGCCCGGTGTTTTCCCAAGCGCCTGCAACAGGTCCGGCAGGGCAATCCCCAGGTCCCTGCCATACCAACCCAAGCGGGTGCCGCAAAGCACCACTTCCCGGAATCCCTGCCTCACAAGGCTCTTGATCTCCTCTTTTACTTCCGCCATAGGGCGACTGCGCGGCGCGCCCCGACTGAACGGAACACTGCAATACGTGCAGAACAGGTCACAACCTTCCTGCACCTTGAGAAACGCCCGTGTCCGTTCGTGCGCAAGAATCGGCGGCGGTCCCTGAATCTCCTGCCGCCCGAACTCCCGGGCGATGCGCTCCGCAAGATCGCTTTGTTCGTCGATTCGGCAGACTTCGTCCAGCTCTCCAATCCGGGACAGATCCACGGTTTCCAGTTCTGCCGCGCAGCCGGTCGCAATGATTTTTGCGTCGGGATACTCCCGTCCGAATTTGCGGATCATCTGGCGGCATTTCCGTTCGCTGGTGTGAGTCACGCAGCAGGTGTTGACTACAACAATATCGGGAGTTCCATCGAATGCCTGCTGATCTGTTCCTACCTGAAAACCGAACCGTGCGAATCCCGCAGCGAGCCGGTCGCTGTCGTATCGGTTTACCTTGCAACCGAGTGTCTTAATCAGAACCGATGGCGGGCAGGACGGATCAGCGATCTTCATGGTCTCTCCCGATTGCCAATTCAAGGACTGTGTTCACCATGACCAGGGAGGCCATGGCCGCCAGTTCCATCCGTAGAATCCTCCGCCCCAGGTGAATAAACCGACTCGGAATCGAACGAAGCAGAGACTCTTCATCGGGAGAGAATCCCCCCTCCGGTCCGATAACTAAAGCAATCCCGGCACGAACAAGGGAATAAGGCAACATGATCAGATGCTCTTTGCCTTTCGGCGAAAGGGTGAGGAATGTGATACTCGGATATTCTCGGCGCACAGACTCCAGGGCGGTCGGGAAATCCGGCTCTGCACTGGATATCTTCGGGACCAGTGACCGGCCGCACTGTCGGCAAGACTCGATGGCGACTTTTTGCAGCTTTTCAATCTTATTTTCCGATCCGCGTCCCATAGAACGCTCTGCTTGAAAAAAAATGACCTCCGTGGCTCCCAGGGCAGCGGCCTCTCTCACAATGTTACCCGCTTTGCCCGCTGTGCCGTGCGCCTGAAAAAGAACGCAGGGCACAACCGGATTAGCCGGATTGATCTCCTTTCCTGTCATTCGGAGCTCGAGACCGTTTCGGTCGGACTTCTCCACAACATACCAGTAGTCAAGCGGGTCATCGGCAAACACACCGACCCGATCGCCGCAGCGAAGACGCAGAACACGGGCCACCTCAAGAATCTCCGGATCATCTGTGAACAGGCGCTTCGCTCCTGCCTGGGGCAAAAACAAACGAGTTCGAACCGATTCTGTCATGTGACACCTCATGCTTTTTGCTCTTATTCGCCTTGCTCCTGCTTGTTATGCTATTCTCTCACGGTCCGGCCAGGAAGGAAGAATGGACGATGCGGACAATCCACACACGGCAAATCACAGAGATTATCAAAGAACTCTGTATCACCGCCAATTACGATCTGCCCCGGGAAATCACGGAATCACTTCGCAAAGGATGTGAAACTGAAGAATCCCCGGCAGGAAAAGATATCCTGAAACAGATCCTCGAAAACGAACGAATCGCGCGCGAAGAGAGGTGCCCGCTGTGCCAGGATACCGGAACCGCCTGTGTTTATCTGGATATCGGGCAGGAAGTAACCCTGGAGGGGCCGCCTTTGCGTGAGGCGGTCGATGAGGGTGTCCGACGCGGCTACGAGAAAGGATATCTACGCAAGTCCATTGTCCGTGATCCGCTGATTCGAGAGAACACCGGAGACAACACGCCTGCGATGTTGCACACAGAGATCGTGCCCGGCGACAACATCAAGATCCACGTAATGACCAAAGGTGGCGGCTGTGAGAATATGAGCCGGCTGGCGATGCTCCGTCCCAGTGATGGGCGGAAAGGAATCATCGACTTCGTGGTGAACAACGTCAAAAACGCGGGCGGGAATCCCTGCCCGCCACTGGTGCTGGGTGTCGGCATCGGCGGCGCATTTGACATAGTTGCGACTATTGCCAAGCGAGCCTTGATGCGCGGTGTCGGAATCCCTCATCCTCAGCCGCACCTGGCCGAGCTGGAACGGGACCTTCTCACTGCTTGCAACAATACCGGTGTCGGCCCGATGGGGCTGGGCGGCAGAACGACGGTCCTAGCGGTAAATGTGGAAGCGTACCCGACCCACATCGCCTCTCTGCCCGTGGCCATGGCAGTCAACTGCCATTCCAGCCGATACAAAAGCGCGGTGATCTAAATATCGCGGATCCTCGTTACGGGTATCATCATATCGATACCTTTAAAACATGGACAGCGTTGTAAAAACAGTCGTTCAGACCTAGCAAGCCTCCATGGACTTCACAGCCCGTTCGGGTCAAACTTATTGTTTCCGCGTTCTGCCTATCTAACGGAGGAACACTGCCATGGGCATGACCATGACCGAGAAAATCCTCGCCGCCCATGCGGGCCGCGAGAAAGTTGCCCCCGGCCAAAACATCTGGGTCAACGTCGATGTGCTGATGACCCATGATGTTTGCGGCCCCGGAACATTCGGCATTTTCAAGAAGCAATTTGGCCCCGATGCCAAAGTCTGGGACCCCGAAAAAATCGTCCTCATCCCCGACCACTACATCTTTACAACCGACCCGCACGCGAATCGGAACCTCGAGATTCTTCGCACCATCGCGAAGGAACAGAACCTCAAGTACTTTTATGATGCAAACACCCCGGCTTACAAAGGTGTGTGCCATGTTGCACTGCCCCAGGAAGGCCATACCCGACCGGGCGAGATTCTCATCGGCACCGACTCACATACCTGCACCGCCGGTGCGTTCGGCGAATTCGCCACCGGTGTGGGCAACACGGATGCCGCCCTCGTCCTCGGAACCGGCAAAATCTGGCTCAAGGTCCCCCCGACCATGCGCTTCATTTTCGACGGTCCCCCACCGCCTTATCTCATGGCGAAAGACCTCATTCTGCACATCATCGGCGAGATCGGCGTGGATGGCGCAACATACCGTGCCATGGAGTTCGCCGGAGATGGCGTCCTTGCGCTTAATGTCGAGGAACGCATGACCCTCTGCAATATGGCCATCGAGGCCGGCGGCAAAAACGGTATTATCGAACCGGATAACATCACTCTCGCCTATGTCAAAAAGCGTACCGACAAGCCGTTCACCGTTGTAAAGAACGACGAGGACGCCTCGTATTACTCCGAACGGGTTTTCAAGAGCGCGGATATCCAGCCGACCGTGGCCCGGCCTCATTCCCCGGAGAACCGCGCTACCGCGCGGGAACTGACCGGAACAAAAATCACCCGCGCTTATATCGGCTCCTGTACCGGCGGCAAAATCACCGACATCCAGGCCGCGGCGCGTGTCCTGCTCGGCAGAAAAACGGCGGTCCCCACGTTTGTGGTTCCGGCGACAATGGAAGTCGCCCGCGCGATGGAACATGAAAAGGTGGATGGCTCTACCCTCAAACAGGTTTTCGAGTCGGCGGGAGCGCAGATTGCTCCGCCTTCCTGCGCCGCCTGCCTGGGCGGCCCGCCGGATACATTCGGGCGGCTCAACGGCCGCGAAATCTGTATCTCCACAACCAACCGGAACTTTCCGGGACGGATGGGATCCAAAGAGTCCCTGGTCTTTCTCGCATCGCCTTACACGGTCGCCGCAAGCGCCGTTCGGGGCCGGATTACTGACCCCCGCGAGTTTCTTTGAGAGGTTGCATGATGGAAAAAATCATCGAAGGAAAAGCATTCATTCTGGGCCATAACATCGACACAGACCAGATCATCCCTGCACAACATCTGGTCTACAATCTGGATGATCCCGAAGAACGCAAGAATTTCGGACGATTCTGCCTGTCCAGCGTACCGCCGGAGTTCTCCGGCCTGCCAAACGGACACATCCCGTTCATTGAAGACGGCGAATGCCCCTCCGAATATCAGATCATCATCGCCGGCGGCAATTTCGGATGTGGCTCCAGCCGCGAACATGCTCCCGTGGCTCTTAATATGGCCGGTGTCAAAGCAGTCGTTGCGGAATCTTACGCCCGCATTTTTTTCCGAAATGCCGTCAACGGCGGATATCTCATCCCCTTTGAGACACCGCAGAGACTGATCGACCACATCGCAACCGGCGACAGGCTGAGGATTGACTTGCAGGCCGGAACACTCACCAATCTCGATACCGGACAGACCTTCTCCCTGTCTCCGCTGGGTGATGTGGCGGAGATTCTGAAAGCCGGCGATGTATTTGCCTATGCAAAAACGGCCGGATTGTACTGATTGCAAAGGTTTTCCTGATGGGGATCAACGAAAATCTCGATCGAATATTTTCCATTCTTCTTTCCCTGGTGGCACTGGCGATTCTTGTGTCCACCGGTGCGGCTGTGGGATTTCTGGCCGGCGTGGCGGGGATGCTTGGCCTGTGGGGGATCGGTGTTTCCGCCGGGAAAGGCGTGGTTTTCGGCACGACTCTGTTTGCGGCATTGATCGCCACTCTGGTCGGTATCAAGTACTGTAAAACGATGTATTGGAGCAATATCAAGCAGCGGTAGCCGGATTCCCCTGTCTCCCTCCGGAAGAGCCGGATCTCCCCCTCTCTCTTTGCAAAAGGGTTGGGGTGAAGGTTTTTTCTTCGGCTGACACCGGCTTCTTGCCGGTGAAACTCCTGTGACATCCCGGCTTCCGAATCGTTTATGGGGGGAGAGGACAGTGTTTCCGCTTGACCGATCGGCGGAAGATCTCTAGCCTGACTGCATGATGATTGCGCCGCTCCGGGGTTGAGCATAAGGAGACAAGTATGCGTAAAGGCTGGCGAGTGAAGTTTATTGCGGTCGCGCTGATGGGAGTTCTCCTGACAGGCTGCGCGACATCAAAGTCGCTCGTGATTCGAGACCCGACGCTCCGTGAGGCGGAATCGTATTTCAACCGAGGCGAGTACCGTCTGGCCCAACTCAAGTATTCCGCTTATCTGTATTCCCCTGAAGAACCGAAATCCCAGAAAGCGCTGGCGCTCTATCGCCTCGGATACTGCCAATACATCACCGGTTGTCACCGCGATGCAGAAAGAACCCTCAGTCAGTTCGTCACCGAATTCCCCAATGACAAACGCCGCCCGGAAGCCGAGGAATGGCTGAACAACATTCGCGGTTTCTTGCAGAAACAGGCCGAACGGAGCCGGCAGCAGGTTGAGAAAACGACACAGCAGATCTCCTCGCTGCGCGAACAGACTCAACAGAGTCCCAACGATGCAGAGAAACATTTCCAACTGGGCGAATCCTATTGGAAAATGGGCCTATTCGAGGATGCACTTAAGGAATACAACGTGGCCGTACAACTGAATCCTCAGTATCGCCAGAATTCCTCTGTGCAGAAACGTACCTATATCGGAGACGATGGCACATTGAAGTTGCGGGAATCCCTTCTGACTCCCAAGGCGGTCGGCCCCATCGACATTCGGAGAATCCGCACTCGGCGGGTGGAAACCTCCGATTTCTGGGGAACTACGCCGACCAAGTACTCTTACGTGGTGAGCGGTGAGGCCGTTCATGTTGGCGATCGGGTCTGCGCCAATGTGCAAATCGAGGTCACGATCTATGACTTCTTTGAAAAGGTAATGGATTCGCGGATTGTCAATATCGGGACAATGCAACCGGGACAGACCCGCCATTTTGTGGCGGAACTGAATCGGTTTGCCGGGGACCCGCTCGAAATCAATCGCTACGAAACCCAGGTGTTCTACGAGGAACAATGAAAAACAAACTCCTTCTTGCGGTATGTATTCTGGCGCTTTTCCTCCAATCAAGGGTCTGGTGCGCCCCGCCCGAGGCCGTGGCCGGATCGTCCTACAACCCGGCGGTGGTGGCCATCCGCGATCAGCTGGCTCAGACCTTTCCCATGATGGCCCTGGTGGAGGTCCGCATTATCGAGGTTCTGAGCGATTCCATAGGGGATTTGGGATTCTACTACGAAATGACCGGGAGAAACGGACGCCTGCGAAGCTCCGTGATTGACTTGAAGATCCTCGGATCGACCGATCCCGGCCTGAGGGTGGAGGGAATTCTGAGCCGGGATGCCGAGTCGCAAATCAATGCTGCGATTGAAATGCTCGCTACAAAACGAGAGGTAACCGTCTGGGCGGAACCGTCCGTCCTCATCCTGATGGGCCAGACCGCTGCCATCCAGTCCGGGGACGAAATCCCTTACATCAAGCGGGTTGTTGTGGGCTACACCGAGACCATTTCCTCCGACTTCAAACCCACCGGCATCTCGCTTAAGGTTACTCCGAACATCCTGGACATGGCGGGACAGCGATTGGTCCAAATGTTCCTCTCCGCAAGTTCCAGCAGTGTGACTCGCTATCGAGAAGAAGAGGGATACCAGCAACCCATCACGGACACGCGGGAATACGAAAGTACGATCGCTGTCGCTCCGGGGCAATATGCTGTCCTGGGAGGCATCATTCGCAGCACAGTTTCCGAATCACGCCGGGGGGTCCCGACCCTGATGAACATCCCTGTTGTGGGCATGGCGACTCGCGGGAAATCGCAGCGCACAAACCTGGCCGAACTCTGGGTTCTTGTTCGGCCTCATATCGTGAACCTCGAAACATCGCCCGCAACCGACTTGAAGGGATTCCAACAGGAGTCTGCAAAAGAGAGACAGATGGCCTTGACCGGTTCCGTGAACCTCTTGCAGCCTCCCATACAGCCGGAGACGGAGAAAAAGAAATGATCCGACAAACTTCCATCGAAACGGGTAGTCTGTCTGAGACTTCTTCAAAACCGTCTTCCCCAAAATTGGGGGAGATACGGAGGGGGTTGAACCGATCCGCCGTTTTTGTACTGGCCCTCCTCCTCGGAGTGGCTTCTCCCATCCCCTGCCAGCGGGTAATTGAGATCGAGGCGGAGGTCTACGAATATCGCTTTGATGAAAACAAACAGATCGGACTGTTCCATGACTGGAAGAATTACTCGGGCGACCTGACTTCCCTCTCGATGAGAATGCCCGGCACAGAACGGATTTCGGACGATCCGCTGAGCGGAGTGGATCTCAACCTGGATTCCCTCAGCCTGATCTGGGGAACGATTCAGACCCGTCTGATCGCGGCTGTGCGAGACGGTAAGGCGACATTGCTCAGCAGTCCCACGGTCATTGCCCTGGAGGGAACAACCGCACAGATAGTCAGCGGAGAGAGTTTTCCAGTCACCCAGTTTTCGGGTGTCGGCACCATTCAGTCTCTGACCGAACGTCCGTTGAATACCGGTGTCAAACTCTATGTGACGCCCGCTGTCTTTCGCGACGAATACATCGTATTGAGTATCCAGGCGGAATCCAGTGAAATCCGCGACCAGCTGGTCGAATTTGTTACACCGGATAACCGTCGATACCAACTGCCCCAACCGTCAAAACGGTCCGCACAAACCGTCGTGATTCTTCGCTCCGGCCAGTCCTTCTATGTGGGCGGATTAATTCAGGAATCCGAACAGAGGCAGGTTCGATCCATTCCTATGTTGGGAAATATACCTCTTTTCGGGCGAGTCTTCCGGGGAACCAACAGGACTTCCGCTACCACGGAAACTGTTTTCCATATCCGACCCACTATTCTGCAACCGGGTGAGGGAAGCGGCCAGTATACTCGGCTGTTCGGCGAATCGCCCGAAGAAACGGCCGCAATGCCCAGTGTGTCCGAAATCTTCCCGGCCACGCCGGATGTCTCTTACCTGACCTCCTATCCGCACGTCCAGTAGCCCTTTCCTTCTCTTCTATCCCCGTTGTTTTTATGATTTCGCACAGTGGCCGGCATCCTGGGGGGCATCGGTTCGCACAGTCCTGAATCGGAGGCCATTTGGACTACCGCCATGCCAAAAAAGAAAAGCGCTCAACCCGGTCAATTATCCTCCGATGCTGTCGCGGCGCTGAGGGCTGCTCGAAACCCCTCACTCGCCGGCAAACCGACGGATGTCCCATCCGTGCCTCTTGCATGGGAGTTTCAGCCACACGGTCTCCCGGACATTGCTCCGCCGCCGGAAATCCCCTCTGAAGAAAACCCAATACCGCTCAGTGTTCAGGGACCCCAGGCGGGATTGATTCCTCGAATCGTTCGGGAACAATTGGTTGATGCAATGATTGCCTGGATTCAGGACTACTTCACCAAGCTGGAGAGGGCAAAAGCTCCCACCGTTATGCTTGTTCAAGTGGCGAAGACTTTCACGGAGATTGAGACACTCAAAAAGGATCTTCTGTGCCTGGAACGATCCATTGAGCTGGTGGGACGGGAGAACGCCCAGGTCCTGATCGATCATGCCGGGGAGATCCGGTCGAAAATTATCGCCCTGTACGAACAGGTCGCATCCGGATCCTGAATGCTCTTATCGTCTTCGGTCTGCCGTCGCCATTCCGGTTCGTCTCCCCGCCTCCCGGGTATGCGGTGTGAGCATCCCCGGTTTTGTCTCCGCTCCTTCCGGCTGTCCCACGGTGGCCTGGCACTTGACGCAAATCTCGGAGCGCGATTCCTCCGGCAGGCTTCCGGCGCAGATGAGACACTGGCGGATGGCTGACTCGGCATAATCTCCTGCCATTTGCAGGATCCCACGTGCCGCGTACAGGCGGATCAGGAAATCGAAAAAGTCGGTATACTCTCCCCCATATTCTTCCTGATACGCTTGGATTTTCTCCAGCAGAGGCTGGTATTTCCGAATCTGACGCTCGTCCTTGGTAACCAGCTCCAGAAAGGCCAGAATGTATTCCTTCCATTCTTTCTCTGTCTGGATACGGTTCCCGGGAAACCGCCGCAAGGCCAGGCTGGCTTTGCCCTGGAAAGCCCGGAACAGCTCATGACAGCACACATCGATCATGTGATAACAGAGATAATCTCTCAGGGCAACTCGTTCGCGACCGCACCAGGGGCAGTCGCTGATCGGAATACGGACTTCTTGTTTTGCTGCTTTGATGACGGATCGATCCATATCGCACCCCCTCTTTCAATGAAAGGGTTTGGAACAGTCCCTTTCCTATTGAGACCGAATCCTATCATAACTCATTCTACAGGATGTGAATACCTGTTCGGCAGGATTTTTTTGTTGTAGAAGGGGGGAGGTAGCACAGAACGGGGGGCATCATGATGGAACTAATCGCTTTTTTTGCAGCCTCTCTCCAGCGGGGCCGGTGATTGGGGTCAAGAAAGCGTCGTTCCCGCCCTTTTTTGCCGGGCCGGAACTCCCAGGCCACGGGTGGGAGGGGCCTCGGTGCCTGTCGATGGGGGCTCTTTCTTTGGAGCAGCAGCCGTTGTTGTGCTGCCGTGTATGGCGCACGATGCCCAATCTCCGCTCAATCCGCATCGCGGCTTCCCATTCGAGGGTCTCAATGAGTTTCAGGAATCCCCGGGTGGTTTCGTAAATATGCTTGCCCCGCTGGAACAACAACGCGGTTTTTCCTTGTGGATGCGTTGGAATGAGGGGAACATTTCTCATTCGGCGAGATAATGGATCGATATATGTGGTGGTCCGGTAATTCGTATTCGACCGCCGCCGAAGTCGGTTTAGAAGAGTCCAATCTGCGGGGCCTGTTTGACATGTATGGAAATATCCGGGAAATATGCCAGGATTGTGGGGAACCTTATTTTGCGGAGCCGCAAACAGACCCGGTTGGACCGCATGAGGGTCAACACTACGTAATACGTGGAGCGGCCCGAGGATACAATGCCGTCTTCGGCGCTCGGCTCTCCCGTCTTCTTATCTTACCGGGCCTGACTATACTGCCGGCTCCATCGGTGTTCGCGTTCTTCGCGGATACGAATGGAGAGAACCAAGTAATCGTCTGGACTATCTGAAACATAGGAGAGAATCAAGATGAAGGCTCGACTGTTGGATATTCTTGTTTGTCCGTCTTGCGGGAATCTGCATCCGTTGGAATTGAAAGACCAGGAGGTTAAGGG
>JAKPRU010000333.1 GCA_029557025.1 Candidatus Omnitrophota bacterium
ACTTCCGGAATGGCCTCTCTCGGTGAGCCATTCTTTGCCCAACAGGCCATGATGGCCACGGTGCGTCTGAGAAATGGCGAGACGGTGGTGATGGGCGGCATGATGCAAGACCATGTCCAAGAGACGACTTTGGCTGTCCCGTTCGTCTCCAAGTTCCCATTTGTCGGAAGCCTGTTTCGAGATGTCTCATATAACATCTCCAAGCAAACAACCTTGTGGTTTGTGACGGTTCGAATTATCACGGGGTCCGGCGAGGGCGAGACTGTTACGGCAACCGTAAGATAATTTCGTAAATCAGGGAGGGGGAGCCTCCCCCTCCCGATCATTCGCTTCTTTCAGGTTGTGCGCATACCGGAGGATTGTGAAAAATCTCTTGCAAGCTCGTTGAAAATGCGATAGAGTGTCTTTGACACAATCAAAGCGCCAGCCTGAAATTGTTCGAGCCTCAGTCTGCTTGGGGCTTACGCGGAATTGAAGGACACTCTTCAGTATAATCTGACAACCGTAATTCATATCCGTTCTTTTCCTATAGATTATCTTGTCGGCGCAGGCATGTATGCCTACCGGCGATTGAAGAGTTTGACTCTTGATCCGATGTATGGGATTTGCCGAATCCATCCGGCCCGAACACGGTGAGTTTAAGAGCTCCATCTGTCTGAACGGATCCGATAGTGTGGTTTCGCATTCGTTTCGGGTGATTCGAGTGATTAAATGCAGTCCTGGTGTGATCCGCCGATGAACCGGGCTGCCCTCCTCTCCGGTGTGGTGGTATGAAGACAGTTTTTCTGGTTGACGGAAATTCGTATTTCTTCCGGGCTTTCCATGGGGTCGGAGGTTTATCCCGTTCCACGGATGGAATGCCGACGGGGGCGTTGTTTGGTTTCGTCAATTCGCTTCGACAGATCCTGCGAACCTATTCCCCCGATGCGTTGATTGTCGCCTGGGACAGCAAGGAACCGACTTTTCGGCATGAACTGGATGTTTCGTATAAAAGCAACCGGGAAGCGACTCCGGAGGACCTGGTGGTTCAGATTCCGTATGTGAAACAGGTCTTGAGCGCGATGGGCATCCCGGTGATTGCGCACCCCGGTTACGAAGCCGACGATATCCTGGGAACGCTCGCCGACCGCCTGACACGGGACGGTTGGGATGTCGTGATCGCTTCGGGAGATAAAGATTTGTTGCAGTTGGTCGGAAAGAACATTCGGGTTCTTCGACAGCATTTAAACAACACAAAGATCTACGGCGAAAAGGAAGTCCGGGAACGGTACCAAGTCGGCCCGGAACAACTCCGGGATGTGTTCGGTTTGATGGGAGATACGGTCGATAACATTCCAGGAGTTCCCGGCATCGGGGAAAAAACCGCGGTGGACCTGATTCTTCGATTCGGTTCCCTGGAATCGCTGTACAACAATCTGGACCAGGTAAAGGGGCAAAAGCGGCGCGACAGCCTACGGGAATATCGGGAACAGGCATTTCGGTCGCGAGACTTAGCAACAATTCGCCGAGATGTCCCCCTGGAACTTGAAGAAAAACTCCTCACGCCGCCATCACCGCATATCCCGGAATTGCTCCGTGTCTGTCGTGAACTAGAGTTCCGCACCCTCGCCAGGGAGTTGGAGGAACAACAGGCCGCGTCCCATGTCCGCGAGAAGGAATCACAGGAGACCCCCGCGACGATGAACTATGAGATTGTTCAGTCTCGTGATGGCCTGCAAACAGTTGCGGAGGAAGTTCGGAAAGCCTCGATGGTTGCGGTGGATACGGAAACAACCTCCCTGAACACGAACATTGCGGATTTGGTCGGTCTTTCCTTTTCAATTCGTCCGGGTCAGGCATGGTATATTCCGGTCGCCCATCGAGATGGGGAGTGTGTCCCATTGAGCACGGTCAAGGAACTGCTCGGCCCTATCCTTGCAGACCCGCATTGCAGGAAATGCGGACAGAATTTGAAATTCGATTACCAGGTTTTGAGTCGAGGCGGCCTGATGCTTTCGGGGATTGTCCACGACAGCCTCATTGCCGCCTATTTATGTGAGCCGGAACGCTCAACGCGAAAACTGGATGTTCTGGCGGCGGAACACTTGGGGATGCGCATGACTCCCATTGAGGATTTGATCGGCTCCGGGAGAAAACAGAAGTCTTTCGCGGAAGTGCCCATCGAGCAGGCCGGACCATACTCTTGCGAGGATGCCGATGCCGCACTTCGGTTGTGCGGTTTTTACGAGGGACAGATCGATTCGCTCGGATTGAAAAGGCTTTACGAAGAAGTGGAAATCCCTCTTGTCACCGTGCTGGCCGAGATGGAAATGTGCGGCGTGAAGGTCGATCGGGAAACATTGGAGCAGCAGTCGCAAGAGTTGGCGAAGGAACTGGAAGAACTGGAAAAGGAGATCTATCGGGAAGCCGGACGAGAATTTAACATCAATTCCCCTTCGCAACTGGCCGCGATTTTATATGATGAAAAAAAACTGCTGACCGGTCGAAAAAAGAGCACCCGTGCAGACATCCTGGAACAGCTAGCCTCCGAGGGACATAGGATCGCTGTCCTGATGATGGAATACCGTCAGCGGGCGAAATTGCAATCCACCTATCTCGAAGGGCTTAAAGAGTTGATCGATCCGCAGACGGGTCGTGTGCATACGAATTACAATCAGACTGCTGTCAACACAGGGAGAATCTCCAGCAGTTCGCCGAATCTACAGAACATCCCCGTTCGGACACCATTGGGACATCGTGTGCGACGGGCTTTTGTGGCGGAGAAGGGAAATCTGCTCCTATCGGCGGATTATTCACAAATTGAATTGCGGATCATGGCCCACCTGTCGAAGGATCCGGGGCTTTTGCAGTCATTCGGTAGAGGGGAGGACATTCATCGGCGAACCGCCGCAGAGGTATTCGGTGTCTCGCTGAAAGATGTCAACAGTGACATGCGGCGCAAGGCAAAGGAGATCAATTTCGGTCTCAATTACGGCATGAGTCCCTATGGCCTGTCGCAGCGTCTGGCCATTCCCGTGGAGGAAGCAAAGGAATATGTCGAGCGTTATTTCGAGCGGTATCCCCGTGTACGGGAGTATATGGAGGAAATAGCCCGCGAGGCGGCAAAGAACGGTTATGTCAGAACCATCCTGGGGCGTCGGATTCCCACTCCCGGTTTGGGAGATTCCAACCGGGCTCGTTCCGAGAATGCGCGCCGGGCAGCGATCAACGCGCCGATTCAGGGTTCGGCAGCGGATTTGCTCAAAAAAGCGATGGTGGACTGCCACCGCCGTTTTGCCGGCAAGCCGGTGAATATGATTCTGACTGTCCATGATGAACTGGTGTTTGAGGTAAAGGAATCCATTGTGGAGAGAATCGCTGAGGGGGTTCGTGAAACCATGGAGACTGCCTTGGCGAATGAAATCTCCGTTCCCACACCCGTGGAGGTTTCCTGGGGAAACAGCTGGGCCGATCTATGAGTACGCGGAAGGTGGTGGGGCTGGTCGGCCTGCCGGGAGCGGGAAAAAGCGCCGTGGCGTCTCTTCTGGCCCGCCGAGGAGCGCGTCTGATTGAGGCAGATCGTCTCGGTCATGCGCTTCTGGAGAAAGGCGAACCGGAATATGAGGCGTTGGTCGCTCGGTTCGGGCCCCGAATTCTCGCGACAGACGGATCGATTGACCGGAAAGCACTTGCGAAACTGGTTTTCAATGATCGACGCTCCCTGGAGGATCTGAACCGGATCGTGCATCCGAAAATGGTCGAGCAGATCCGTCAGGCAATCGCCGAGCATCGAAATAAAGATACCGGTTCGGAACCGGTACTCGTGATTGATGCCGCCCTTCTACCCGAATGGGGATTGGCGGGTGAACCGGATGTGCTGATCGGGGTTACCGCCCCGAGAGAGGTGAGAGCCACAAGGCTCAAAGAGCTTCGTGGCTGGTCCACAGAGGAACTTAAAAAACGTGAGGAAGCCCAATGGGAAGAAGACCGAAAAATAACGAAAACTATGCTAATAATCGACAACCGAGGAACTATGGAAGACCTCGACGCCCAAGTGGAACGTATATGGCAGACCCACCTGCGCCCGCACTGAATGACGACCGCAACTCCTACTATACCCACAAGGCCCTCGACCCAGGACTCCCGAAAGACAACGACATCGAGGAGCCGGTTATCACACGGAAACCCGCAATGGCCGTTGCCGTCCTGAAACGGAAAACCATCTCGGAACTGACCCAAATGGCACAGGAAATGGGGCTGGACAGCTATAGCGGGCTTCGAAAACAGGAACTCATTTATCGCATCCTCCAGCACCAAGCGCAGCAAGAAGGCCCCGAGGGTGTCATGGAAGGAGAGGGCGTGCTCGAATGCCTCCCCGAAGGATTCGGGTTTCTACGCAGCGCCAATTACAATTACCTGCCCGGCCCGGACGATATCTATATTTCGCCCTCCCAAATCCGCCGGTTCGGTCTTCGAAAAGGGGACATGGTGAAAGGGCTGATCCGACCGCCGAAAAGCGGAGAGCGCTATTTCGCCCTGCTCAAAGTCACCGAGATCAACTACGAACCGCCCGAAGCGGCAAAAGACAAAATCCTCTACGACAACCTGACACCGCTGTTTCCCTGCGAGCGATTTCGGATGGAGACCACGCCGGACAAAATCACCGCACGGATCATCGACATGATCGTGCCGATGGGCAAAGGACAACGCGCCCTGATCGTCTCTCCCCCGAACGCAGGGAAGACCATTCTTCTCCAGGGCATCGCTCACAGCATTACCGCCAATCATCCCGATACGATATTGATCGTTCTTCTGATTGACGAACGTCCGGAAGAGGTGACGGACATGCAGCGGTCTGTGGATGCCGAGGTAATTTCCTCCACATTCGACGAGCCGCCCGAACGGCATGTTCAGGTGGCCGAAATGGTGATCGAAAAAGCAAAACGGCTCGTGGAATACAAGCACGATGTGGTCATTCTACTCGACAGTATCACCCGCCTGGCGCGAGCCTATAACCAGATCGTTCCACACAGCGGCAAGATTCTCTCCGGCGGTATCGACTCCAGCGCCCTGATTCCGCCGAAACGATTCTACGGCGCAGCGCGGAACATCGAGGAAGGTGGAAGCCTTTCCATTGTGGGCACAGCGCTGATCGATACCGGCAGCCGCATGGATGATGTGATCTACGAGGAATTCAAAGGCACCGGCAACCTGGAATTGCACCTCGACCGCAAACTCGCGGAGCGCCGGATTTACCCGGCCATCGATATCAACCGCTCAAAAACACGCCGGGAGGAACTCCTGCTGGAGCCTCACGAGTTGGAACGGGTCTGGCTCCTGCGCAAAGTCCTGAATGAAATGAATGCCAGTGAGGCCGTGGAACTCCTGATTGAACGCCTCAAGAAAACCAAGAGCAACAAGGAGTTTCTCGAAACCCTGGGGAAATCGGATCTCTGAGGAACCACAATGGTCCCCCCGACCGGCCCCTCACACCTGCCCGAGCAAACAAACGGCACGGCAGGCCTCTGTGCCTTCTATGCTTCCCCCCGAAGATCGGGGGGAATACAAGGGGGGTTGAGTTCAGGATAGTAGAGATTCCAGAGGCATTGCAGCTGTTTCTCGTGTTAATCGCCGTGTGGCCTTTCTGAGCAGTCAACCTCCACCTGACCTCGCCCGATCTTTGGGGGAGGAATTGTGCCTGCCTTTCCCCATATTTTCTTTCCAGCAACTCACCAGCAGGTCGGGCAAGGCATCTTGAATCTCTCGATGAATGAGCCGCCTCTCCGCGCGCAATACAGGAATGACTTATCACAGTTTCATCAAAAACGTTGGCCTCAATTTCAGGAATCTCCGGCGATTCCCAGAGACACCCGCATCAGGTTCAGCAAACCCGGAACCTCCCGATGCCCGCCCCCATAGCCGACACGCTCGACACGGAATTGCACGACGCTTTGTTCCTCGGCCAGCGTTGTAAGAATCGCCGCGCCTGTGGGAGTTGTCAGTTCCGCCTCCACATCTAGGAATCGGACAGTACTTCCCAGGGCAAGATTCATGACCGCCGGAGCCGGAACCGGAATCAGGCCGTGCTGACATTGAACCTGGCCTCGCCCCGTAACCAGGGGAGAACGCCACATTTTTTTCGGGTCGAAATACTCCACCGCCAGGCAGGTTCCCACAATGTCCACAATGGCATCCACCGCGCCGACTTCGTGAAAATGCACCTTTTCGGGCGTTGTCCCATGGACTTTCGCTTCCGCTTCGGCGAGACGCTGAAAGATCCGAACGGAGCGTTCTCGGACCCGTTCCGGAAGACCGCTTTCCTGAATGATCCTGCGAATCTGCGCCAAATGCCGATGGCCTGTCTCGTGTCGAGTAAGCTGTACAAAGACACGCAGGCTGTCAATCGAACCGGCGGCAAACCGCTCCACAGCAATTTCGTAGTGATCATCCAGCCCCAGGTGCGACAGGCTTCGGCGCAACTCCTCCAGGGGGTATCCCAAGTCCAACAAGGCGCCCAGGCACATATCACCGCTCGCTCCACCAAGACACTCAAAGAAAAGTATCCGCTCTTCGCTCTGCACCTGGTTGCACCTTTCCCTTATTCCCGACCGGCTTTTTTTGAAACCCTCCCGCGACACATTACCCGACGGGCATGAGCCGGGCAATCCCGCTGCGGAAATTCACGGCAAAAATTGCATGGAAAAGTGTTGACGGTGTTCCCATCAGGTCATACAGTCGTTATGATCTTATCACCAATCGGTTTTTGTGATACACGGACAGCTCAACCGATTCTGTCACACCGGAATGTCCCATTCGAACCACCAAGGGGGTCGCTCAATGAACCACGCGCGGATAGTCTTGATTCTGCTGTTGTGCTGCGTTCCGCTTACATCGACCGGAGCGCAAAATCCTTCCTGGGGGGGATCCTGGATCTGGTGCGAAAACGAACCCTCTCCGACAAACCTCTACCTGTATTGCCGCAAGACGCTCGATGTGGCGGGCGAAATCCGGTCCGCCAGTCTGAATATCACCGCCGACAGCCACTATATCCTGTATGTCAACGGCACAGAAATCGGCAGAGGTCCGGTGCGCTCGAATCCAAGACGGCTGGCCTATGATACATATGATTTGCAGGGGGTTCTCAAGACCGGGGCAAATGTGGTCTGTGTGTTGGTTCATCATATCGGGACAAGCACACTGTCGTATATTTCCGGGCGTGGCGGTCTCCTTGTGGACGGGACCGTCGCTCTGGCGGATGAAACCACCCTTCGCATTCTTTCGGATGGCTCCTGGAAAGTGCGTCCTGCCGAACCGTGGACTTATGACATGCCTCGAATGAGCAAAGAACTGGGATATAGTGAGATTTTCGACGCCCGTCAGGAACCCTCCACCTGGAATACGGTGGGATTTGACGATTCCTATTGGGCATCGGCGATGGTCATCGGGCCGCATCCGCAGGAACCCTGGAAAGAACTGATCCCGCGCGATATCGCCACCGCCACGGGAGAACTTGTTTCGCCACGCAGCATTCTTTCGGTCAGCAGCGTTGTCGCACCGAAACAGCAATTCCACCTGGATTTTACGCAATTCATATCACCCAGCAAGAAGGCGGTTGTTTATGCATTCACACAAGTTTACAGCGAAACGGAACGCACACTGGATCTGGTTTGCGGAAGCGATGATGGTCTTCATGTGTGGCTGAATGGGCAATCGGTGATCGAACAGGATGTCTCGCGTCGTGCTTCCCCCAACCAGGACAGAGTGTCGGTTGTTCTGAATGCCGGCTGGAATCCGCTGTTGGCGAAAGTTACCCAGACAGATGGCGAATGGCAGTTGTTCCTGCGTTTCGATGGCGAAGGCGTGGATACGCTGCGCTTTTCTTCGACGGAAGATCAGGGGCAGCCGGTCCCCGTATGGCATCTGATCGGGCCGTTCGACAACACGGGAGATATCGGTTTTACAACGGTCTATCCGCCTGAGATCAGCGTGGATCTGTCATCTATGTGCGAGGGAATAGACGGAAAAGCGTTGTCCTGGAAGCGGACAGAGGTCCGTTCGGAGACATTGCAACCGGCCGTCTCCATGTCGCGGTCCTGGCTCGGCCCTCTTCAGGGAAGTACCGTAGCCGGCGCAGAAACGATTCTGGGACAGGAAGGACGCGCTACTCTTTCCACACTGGACGATTCATCGGGTATCTCGATTGTGCTGGATTTCGGCAAGGTCATTCTGGGATACCCCGAAATCGAACTGTATCAGGCCCAGGAAGGAACACAGATCGACATCGGCTACAGCGAGTCTCTGACAGAAGACGGCAGGGTAGACCCGTACACCTCTGAAGTCCTTTATGCCGATCGTTATATCTGCCGGAGCGGACCACAGACAATCGGGACGTTCGACAAACGGGGTTTCCGGTACTTGCGTCTGGATGTTTATCGGACCGACGGGCCGTTGCAGATTTCCTGGATCAAAGTCCGTCCCGGCGGGTATCCGGTCCAGGTCCGTGGGGCGTTTTCTTCCTCCAATGATCGCCTGAATCGAATCTGGCAGACCGGAGTGGATACTCTTCGCGCCTGCATGGAGGATGTGTACCTGGATAGCCCCTGGTGTGACCGCGCGTTGCACACAGCAGAGGCGCGTGTCGAAATGCTCTGTAATTACTACGCATTCGGAGATACGGCCCTGGCGCGACATTGCCTGCGTCTGATTGCGCAGTCGCAGCTGCCCGATGGGCGGGTGTATGGGATCTATCCCACAGACTCGGAGGATGCGCTGATTGCCGACTCCATGCTGATCTGGGTGATGGCGCTTTACGACGATTATTTCCAGAGCGGCGATGATTCCCTGATCCGCGAGGTCTTCCCGAATGTCGTCCGTTTGCTTTCGTGGTTCGCGGGGCACGAGAACGAAGATGGCTTGCTTGCGGACAATCTTGGCCGGATTGTGATCGACCAAGCGGAAATCGAGCGGAACGGGATCTCCGCCGCGCTGAACGCTTTCTATTACAAGGCGCTGTGCGATGCCTCGGCTATGGCGCAGCAGGTTGGAAGTCTCGACCATGCTCAGCAGTTCACCAGCCGCGCCAAAGCCGTCCAGAAGGCATTTGAGTCCCGATTCTGGGACCGCGAGGCAGGGATTTTCCGCGATACGTATCAAGACGGTTCACTCAGTGAATCTGTCAGCCAACAAACCAACGCACTGGCGATTCTTTTCGGATTGGCCCCGAAGAAAGTCCACGACCCGGTTCTTGACTATCTCTCCAATCGTGAGAACAAGGCTGTCGAGGCGACTCCGTATTTCTCTTTCTATTGGCTGGATGCTCTCTGCAAAGCAAATCGTCAGGGTGATGTGCTTACCATCATGGGGTCGCGTTGGGGAAAAATGTTGGATGGTGGTGGGGCTTCCTTATGGGAAACATGGGATGGCAAACCGTCCTGTTGTTATGGGGCATCTTCCGCTCCGACCTGGATTATTCCCGCGCAGATTGTGGGTCTGAGACCGCTTTCCCCCGGCTGGAAAACAGCGATCCTGGAACCCAACCTGGGCGGACTGAACAATGTGTCCGTCACGGTCCCGACACCAAAGGGCGATATTTCGGTCAAACTGACTCAGCGATCCGGCGGGTATGTGCTGGGAACGGAACTGAGTTGCCCGGCAGAGTGTGCCGTCACCGTGTCTTTGCCGCTTCAGGCAGTGATCAAGCCGAGAGTGCTGATCAACGGCAAGAAAGAATTGCCGAAAAATGTGCAGGAGATTGGGGAGAAGGATGGGCGGCTGCTCTACCAGGTGACCGGCCCCGCGCACCTGACTTTGGGATTACAGAGCGTCCCGCACTGACTGCGAAAGGAGGGACTCGAACCCTCACGGATTGCTCCACTGGATCCTAAATCCAGCGCGTCTGCCGATTCCGCCACTCTCGCAAATCGTTGCGATTGTACCGCCCGGATAGTCGGCTGCCAAGAAAGGATTCCGAGTCGTTGCCATTGAAAGACAGGCGCCTGTTCCCACTGATGAAAGAGCCTCCGTCGTGTGGTATATTGACCCGTGGTACCGGGATTGAACGTATCGGAGGAACACTCTCTTGATCCGACTCGTGGAGACATTACGGTTTCGTTGTTTGAAATATATCCGGCGCCCGATGAATCGTTTTCACGTTCTTGTGGGGCCGAACGGGAGCGGGAAAACCACATTTCTCGATGTAGTCGCCTTTCTGGGCGATCTGATTTCGTCAGGCCTGGAAAAGGCGATTTTCGACCGTTCGGAAATTTTTGAGGATTTACTGTGGAATCGATCAGGAAACTGTTTTGAACTGGCCGTCGAGATCGAGATTCCGTCTACGTTAAAAGGCAATCCGCCGTATAAGTTGGTTCGATACGAGATTTGTGTCGGCTTTGGAAAGGAGCTGCACGAGAATCACATTCAGTCAGAAAAAGTCCTGCTTAAGAAATCCGATCTCAATGGTGCAGAAAGATGTCCGACGCTTTTCCCCGAAACATGGATCGCACCGGAGTCGATTCTGACCCAAGCAAGAAAAGGGACAAAGACCGTTGTCAACAAAGTTCTGAACGGCAATGACAATTTCTATGATGAGACTGGTAAGGGGTGGGATCACGCCTTTAAGCTCGGTCCTCTCAGATCGGCACTGGCGAATCTTCCCGAAGACGAATCGAGATTCCCAATCGCTTCCTGGCTGAAACGATTTCTGGTGACAGGAATCCAACGAGTCGTCCTTAGAAGCGATCTTATGCGCAAACCCAGCCCGCCCGGACAGCCTCTCATTCTTAGACCGGATGGATCCAATCTTGCGTGGATGATTGAATATCTAAAAGAGAAACATCGGGCCAAATTCAACGATTGGATTCAACATCTGCGGATGGCCTTGCCTGATTTGATCGACATTGAAACGGTCCTGCGACCGGAAGATCGGCATCGTTATATTATCCTTCGCTATGCCGGGGATCTGAGGCTTCCTTCCTGGGTTGTTTCAGACGGGACGTTGCGTTTGCTCGCGCTTACACTGCCCGCATATATTCCCGATTTGAAAGGAGCCTTTTTGATCGAGGAACCGGAAAATGGTATTCATCCGCGCGCATTGGAAATCATGTTGCAATCCCTCTCCTCCATTTATGATGCGCAAGTGTTATTGGCAACACATTCCCCCGTTCTTGTCGGCATTGCAGATCTCTCACACATACTCTGTTTTGCAAAGACTGAGGAGGGAGCGACTGATATCGTCAACGGCACAGAGCATCCCCTTTTGAGAGATTGGCGGGGAGAGACCAACCTGGGCGTTCTTTTTGCTGGAGGCGTTCTTGGATGAATGCAGTAGAATCCGATCTTGTAGTTCTTGTCGCCGATAGAAACATGGAATATGCAATGAATGGGGTATTGGTCAGACCTGAGTCTTTAGCGATTCGGCGTCTGAGATTCGAGGTTTTTGCCCATCCTGAACATGATCCAGGATGTTTTTTGAATTCTCCTGGTTTTCTTCGTCCGATGATTCCAGTATATCGGCACTGTTTGGTCGTATTCGATTATCATGGATGTGGAAGAGAACAGAAACTGGCTGTCGATGAGATTGAGGAAAAGGTCCGTTGCAGGCTTGCGAACTCCGGCTGGGGAGATCGTGCGGGAGTGGTGGTCATCGAGCCTGAACTGGAGTCATGGGTTTGGAGCGATTCGCCCCACGTGGATCGCTGCCTGGGTTGGGAAGGACGAGACCCGTCTTTGCGAACCTGGTTACGCGAGAACAACTATTGGACGGAAGACACTCTGAAGCCCGCCGATCCCAAGGCGGCTGTGCAGGCAGCGCTTCAGGAAATGGGAAAACCGCGCTCATCTTCCATTTATCATCAACTGGCACAATGTGTTAGTCTGGACCGATGCACCGACCCGGCCTTCCACCGGCTCAAATGTCTGCTTCAACGTTGGTTTCCTGCGCAGGAAAAGTGCAAGTAGTTCAACAGTGCGTAATCGGAAACAGGCATGGAGGCCTGTCCCACCATATCAACCGATCTCTGACAGGCACAGAGGCCTGTCCCACCATATCAACCGATCTTTGACAGGCACGGAGGCCTGTCCTACTGTTCTTCCGGGCGTCCCTGGCCGACAATCAACGGACAAGGAACATTGACCGATCACCGATGGGGATGTTACAAGAGTGTCGGTTCATACGCTTGATCCTATTCACGCTCACGATGAAGGGAAAACGCCCCATGAGAACGGTCACCCTTGTTGCGATCTGGCTCCTGATTGTCGGTACGCTGTGCCTGCAAATGGATTCCCCGCAAATCTCCACTGCGGGGCCGAATGCGAAAAAAATCCGTATCGGGATTGTCACCAATTCCGTTTCGCCGTTCTGGGACCCGATGACCAAGGGCCTCGAAATTGCAAAGGAGAAATTGGGCGTGGAGGCCACCTGGCAGGGGCCACCCCGCGCACAGGTCTCCGAACAGCGCCGTATTATTGAAGACATGGCCGCCCAAGGGGTGGACGGTATCGCGATTTCTCCCATCAATGCCGAGGCGCTCACCCCGGTGATTAACGATCTGGTCAACAACGGAATCATTGTCCTGACCATGGATTCCGATGCGCCGAACAGCAAACGGATGGCGTATATCGGCACGAACAATGTCCAGGCAGGATTTGTCGCCGGGCAGGAAGCGGTCAAACGGCTCCCGAACGGCGGAGAGGTAATCGCATTTGTCGGAACGCTTTCCGCGATGAACGCATCCGAGCGGCTGGAGGGATTCAAGAAGGCCATCGAGGGACATAACATCACACTCCTGGATGTCAAACAGGATCAGACCGATAAGAACAAGGCCCGCCGGAATGTGGAGGATGCCATTCTGGCCTACCCGGATGTCGATGCCTTCCTCGGTCTCTGGTCCTACAATCCCCCGGCAATCACTGCCGCCGTGAAAGCCGCCGGGAAACTGGGATCCATCCAGGTGTTCGGATTTGATGCGGAACCGCAAACCCTTGCCCATCTCGAAAACAGGGAAATCCAATATACAATCGTACAGAAGCCATACCTGTTCGGCTACCTGTCCGTCGAATTGATTACCATGATGAAATGGATGGGCGTGGAGGAAACCTTGACCCTGCTCCCGAAAGACCGAATTGTAGATACAGGTGTCGAGGTTATTACCCCGGATTCGGTAGCCGATTTCAAAGCACGGCTGGAGGCACTGGGAATTCGTTCCTCGTGAGAAAGCTCGCCCATCGACAGGCACGGAGGCCTGTCCCACCAGTAGGCCAGG
>JAKPRU010000340.1 GCA_029557025.1 Candidatus Omnitrophota bacterium
AACGTTGTCGAGGCACTGTTCCGCCGCTCCTCCGGAGTAACGGCGGAACAGTGCCTCGACAACGTTGTCGTCTGCCGGGTCATGCAGGGCTTCGAACTGGACGCTAGGCCCGAGTTCGATCATGTCCATGCACCCAATCTCCGGCTTTGCCGCAACAAGGAATTCCACCTGCCCCCCATTTTCGCAATACAGCAGCGCAAAAGTCGCACTGCCGATGGCCTTGAACAGCGGCTGGATCCAATTCATGACTTCCCGTCCTTCGATCGTAATGTCGTAAAAACGGACGGAAAAGAAGGCCGGATTCCGGCAGACCACGCCAAACTGGTCGGTCTTCCAGGATGTCAGATGGCTCAGCGGAACAAGTTCCACTTTCGTATTGTTGAACATCTTGTAGTTGTTGACGTAATGATATATTTCGACAATCGATTCATGACAGGAGCCGGAGAACATCGACCGGTACAGGGCTTCACCGGAAAAGCACGGACGGATGCGCTCCGTTTCGGCCGCCGAAAAATCCACCCCGACAAAGGATATGCCCGACAAAACCGTGTGCGTATCCATGTTGACCAGATTGTCGATTGCCATCAGGCGCTTGATCTGGCCCAGTGTCATCCACTTGAAATTGGGCAGGACCGGAACGTCGTCTGCCACGCAAATGATCATGTTCCGGTTGCGCTTCTTGTAAAAACGCGATGCCTGCTCGGACTGGATCTGGTCGACGAGAATCTCGTATCTGGAAGCGTTCTCGAAATATTCGAGATAATCGGGAAACTTGCCCCCGTGCGCCTTCGTGAAATTGCTCTTGGTCGCCTGGATTGTCGGAGAGATCTGGATCCGGTTGACGTTGCCGGGCTCGATTTTTGCCTGCATAAGGAAATTCAGTACGCCGTCCACGACCTTGACGATGATGCCCAGATACCCGATTTCCCGTTGTATGATGACGGGTTGTTCAGCACACATCTCGTTGTTGACGTATTGCTGGATGCCCTTGATCTGGAAAAAACTCCGCTTGCGGTTGAGGATCTCCCCGTTTATCTCGTCATAAAACCAGAATGTGCTTCCGTCAATCGAGCACTCCTCGACTTTTACGACAGTGTCGCGATTGAGCCGGCCGATCCACTCGAGTATCTCGTCCATGGTCGAAACATTGCCTTCATGATGCGCCCACGACTCGATCAGCCGGACATAGACATCGTTCATTCGGATTCCACCTGCACCTTCCGCCTGCCGGCAATTGCCCTGGCAAAACATTCCGTGTACTGCCCGGAGATTTTGCGGGCGGAAAAAGCCTCGGCAACTTCATCCATTCTTTCGAGAGCCCGGGCCTTGTACCCGTCATACCGGGCAAAAA
>JAKPRU010000985.1 GCA_029557025.1 Candidatus Omnitrophota bacterium
CGGACGTGGACGGGAGACATGTCCGCAGGGAACTCAATATATCGGACAGCACCAAGGTGATCAGCATCATTGCCATGATTCGGCCGGATAAAGGACATAAGTACTTCCTCCGTGCCGTTGATTCCATTGCCGACGCTTGGCCCGATGTCCGCTTCCTGATTGTAGGCTCTGCCACCCAACCGGCCTATTTGGAAGATACAGAAAAAGAGATACGGGCTCTTCGTCACCGTGACAAGGTCATTTTGACCGGTTTTCGGAAAGATGTTGAGAACCTGATTGCCGCGAGCGATGTGGTTGTGAATTCCTCTCCTCTGGAACCCCGGTCCCAGGTGATCCACCAAGCCTTTGCAATGAAAAAGCTTGTGGTGGCAAGCAATAGAGGCGGCAATGAAGATAGCATATCGGATGGCGAAACCGGCTTTCTGTTTCGTTCTGAAGATGTCGGAAGCCTCTCCCAAACGATCCTTTCGGTTATTGACAATGAGACAAGTCAGATTAGAGAGCGTGCCTACAACCGGGCGCTGTCCGATTACAGCGACAACAGAATGATGGCAAGGACGTTGCGCGTTTATCGCGATGCTTTACAAACAAGGAAAGCACTTCAGAGTCAATTGCACGGTGTCGCTTATTCTCTGGCGAGAAAACACTTGGGGACCAGACGCTATTGATGTGGTAAATGCCGCCGTCTCAGCGAAGTCACAGTCCGGAGAGGCATGAAAAATTGAGCAGCCTCAAATAGCTCGCCGGGTTGTTGATGCCTTCCCGATAGGTCCTATGGCCGGTCATAATGTCAGTAGCGGCCTCAACGAATCTCTGGCCGTACAGGCGAAAGAGGATCGACCGCAGCCGGGGATGATAATAAATCAGTCCCGCCAGTTTTCTCGCCGCGTCGAGTTCGGGAAGTATTTGTGAAGAAACATCATGGTGATATGCGGCCGCTGCCTCATCCTGCCGCAGGCCGCACCTGAGCAGTGCGTTCGCCGCCATCTGTCCGCTCCGGATTGCATGCGAGATCCCTTCGCCTGTCAGGGGATCGGCAAATCCCGCGGAATCCCCGACCAGCATCACGCGTCCAATGGCGAAAGGATTGCCGCGCGTCGCGACCGGAATCATGGAGCCATGGCGTTCCGTCCGGGATATGGACGTGATTCCAAGAAGCTTCAAATAGGAATGGCATTTCTCGTTCAGGTTGGTCGAGCCGCCGCGCATGGTCAGGACCCCGATGGACAGGTGGTCCCTTTTCGGAAAAACCCACCCGTAACCGTAGGGAACGACGCCGAAGTCGAACCTTGCAGATCCGCTGAACCTGTCGAGCAGCCCGTCGTCTACGAAAACCTCGTATTCGAGTGCGGGAATGAGGCGGCGGTTGTCGGATAAATGCAGACTTCGTGCAACGGTGCTGCTGGCCCCGTCAGCGGCTATGACGAATCCGGCGAACAGAGAGCCGGTCGAAGTCGTCAATTCCACCGACTCGTTTTTTGCCGAAATGTCCTGGAGCCTGCAGGAAACGCGGATTTGCGCACCCGCCTTCCCG
>JAKPRU010000346.1 GCA_029557025.1 Candidatus Omnitrophota bacterium
ACCGCACTATTTACGGGCATGGCGCGGGCGGACTCTGGACGAATTCGTTCGCGTGTGCCGTTGCCAGTCAGCAGATTGCGCGCCACATCCGTCCAAGCCTTCACGACACGGCGTTCACAGCCGGATTGCTTCGCGATATCGGAAAGGTTGTGATTCATCGCCAGATCAAGGATACCGAATCTACTTTGATTGAACTGATGACCCGGGCGAATCTGAGCCTGCTGGAGGCGGAACAGCAGACCCTGGGGTACACGCATCCGGAGGTCGGCGCCGCCCTTGCGGATCGCTGGAACTTCCCGCGTGAGTTGGTGGATGCCATTCAAAATCACCATTATCCTTCCGTGACTCCGGAAGGTTCCCTGGTGACCGTGATTGTTCATGCGGCGGATGTCATGGTGATCGAGCGGGGATATGGTGTGGAGCTTACGCAGCTTCGGTACGCGCTGGACAGGACGGCGACGGAGCAGAAACAAATCACCCAGGAGATCCTGGACCAGGTTGCCGCCGAGTTGGATCAGCACATCGCTTCGATTCGGGAATTGTTGATACCGCGCGGTCCGGCGAATCCCTAATGATTCAACAGCAGAAAGGCGATGGTTACGTAGATTGTCAGTGAGGTGAGATCGTTTACGGCGGTGACCAGGGGGCTGGAAGCCACCGCGGGATCGACAGAGAACTTGTGAAATGCGATCGGGACAATCGCACCCATCAGAGCGGAAGCTGTCACAGCAAGAAACAGCGCCAATCCAACAACCATTCCCAAAGTCGGATCGCCCGAAGGAAGGATGTATCCGGCGACAGTCCCCACAGTAATTCCGAACGTCACTCCCATAAGAAGACCGACCCTCAATTCGCGCCAGAGATCCATGAATAAGGCTCCCAAGTCGGTTTCTCCGAGAACCAGACGCCGTATGGTCATGGTAGATGTTTGAAGACCGACGTTGCCTCCCATGGCCATGGTCATCGGGACGTAGAATAGAATCGCGACGAGGTTTGTGGGCGCAGTAATCGATTCCAATCGTCCCATCAGAAAAGCGTTGATGCAACCGGCTGCGAAGGTGATTGCGAGCCAGGGCATTCGGGATACCACTGATTTCACAACGGACGGTTGGTGCAGTTCCAGTTCGCTGCCGCCCGCGACGAGCATCATGTCCTCGGAGGCTTCCTCGGCGATGACGTCGATGACATCGTCATTGGTGATTGTGCCCAGCAGTTTGCCGTCGATATCGACCACGGGGATGGCGGCAATGTCGTATTTTGCAACCAGCCGGGCGACCTCCTCCTGGGGAGTGAGGGCATCGACCGATGGACAGCGGGCGGGGATCAGTTCTTCGAGACGAGTCTGCGGGTCAGCCAGCACCAGTTGCTGCCAGGTACACCAGCCCAGCAGAACCCCATCCTTGTTCACGACATAGATGTTGTAATAAATCTTACGGGGTGGAGATTCTCGCAGGGACCGGATCGCCTCTCCGGCGGTTGTGCCCTCCGGAAAGGAGATGAATTGGGTACTCATAAGACCACCGGCGGTGTCCGGCGGATAATTGAGCAGCTGCTCCACTTTGCGGGTAACCTCGTCGGAGAGGGCCTGGAGGATTTCTGCGCGGCGTTCTTCCGGGACGAGTTCGACGAAATCCGCCGCGTCGTCCGGCTCCATCTGGCTGACGATTTGTGTCACCAATGGCGGATCGACTTCCGAGAGAAACGCGACCTGAATTTCCTCGGGGCATTGCGACAGAACTCGCCCGGCCTTGGCGGGTTCCAGGCTTTTCCAGAGAATGGAACGTTCTTCGGGGTCCAGGTGGGGAAACGCGGAGGCCAGATCGGCGCTATGGTAGGCAGACAGATAGGAACCAAGACGGGGACGAGCAACCTCGCGCAGGAGCCTGCGCAGGTGATGCGTCATTTGTTCCGCTGTACGCACTTGTACTTGGTGACGCATGACAGTCTCGTTTCCATAAGCCGCTCGGCCATGCCATGTCCGGAGCACAATTCATGCTCCCTTGGCGCGGTTCCGGTTTCGACAATTCTGGTAAAGGATCTTCCACGATATTCCCTATCGATTTTTCGACGGAACAGGCGAACAGACTGCCTAGATCACGTCGATGAACTCTCTGTGAGATCTCGTAAAGATACGATATCCGATGAAAAATGCAAGGAAAGACATCGAAATAACCACTGCCCAATTGACAACCCACAGCCAATCCGTCCATAAAGG
This sequence comes from Candidatus Omnitrophota bacterium, assembly GCA_029557025.1. GTDB lineage: Bacteria > Hinthialibacterota > Hinthialibacteria > Hinthialibacterales > JAKPRU01 > JAKPRU01. Next base: position 2,216 of record JAKPRU010000346.1, read on the forward strand.
CCAGGTTTTCAGCAGAAAGATGTTGTGATACAGCAGAATCAGGTGCGAGAACGGATTGCATAACACCAGGGTGTCGATGCGGGGTGGAAGAATTTCCCGCACGTAAAACATCGGAGTTGTCCACATTACAATCATTACGGCGATGCTCACGAGGGGTGCGGTGTCCCGCAAATAGACGTGCAAGGTTGCCAGAAACAATCCCAGCCCAAAGGCAAGAATGCTCTGGAAAAGCAGAACGATCGGAAAGGCGAGCATGGTCACGCTCAGGGTTCCACGAATCAGCCAAATGCCGATCACTAAAACCACCGTTCCGATAATCTGATTGACCACGCTGGACAGCACCAGGTAGGCCGGAAGAATCTTCGCCGGGAATCGGATCTGGCGGATCAGGTGCGCATTATCCACAATGCAGGTGGTACAGCGTATGATGGCTTCCTGGAACGAATACCAAGGCAAGAGACCGCAGAAAATGTACAGCGCGATATCCAGCGGGGTCGACGTATCGGGGATGAATCTGCCGGTGAAGTCAGGTTTGACCACAAAACCGAACACGAAAGTATACAGGCCCAGGAGAATGATGGGATTGATTACGGACCAGAACAATCCCATGGTGGAGCCGACATATCGAGCTTGAAGGTCCCGCTTGAGGAACTCCCACAACAGGGTTCGATATTGAAGCCAATGGGAAAGACGCATCCGCAGAGATGGCCTTTTTTTGTGCAATTCCTGTTCCGAAGATTGTACTTGTTCCATTGTTTTGCCCCTTTGTCATTCTTGCAATTGTATGCGGATTAGAGAAGATAAGTCGCATCGATTGCGCCAATGGTATCGACCTGCTTTCAAGGAACCTCTTGATCCGGGAATGGATTCGGATATCTTCCAGGATGCAAATGAAAGATCGGAAAAGAATAGAACGGCTGGAGGAAGAGACATGACCGGAAAAGAACGCATGAGAATCGCTATGGAGTGCGGCAAACCCGACCGAGTTCCGCTGATGTGCCAGTTGGCTGTGGGGCATTATTTTCTGCATACCAATTATGATCCGGTGGAAATCTGGCATGACGGAGACATATTTGTGAGGGCGCTGGTTGAACTGGCAGACCGATATCATTTTGACGGCATTCTGGTGAATTTGCCCGGAAGACCTCCCGACTGGCGGGAGTGGATTGACCGAAGAGAGGAGCGCGGAAACGGATGGCGAATTTTCTGGAAGTCGGGCGGATATACGGATGTTCCGAAGGACGACAATGCGCACTATTTCCCGCCGGAGGACGAGCCGGCCATTCCCTCTGTAGCCGAGGTCAATCCGGCGTTGTGCTGGTATGCCGAACCACACGACATTACCGGCATGAATTACCCTTACCGCTGGGCGTTCGATACGGAAACACGTCCGGCGGGCGATTTTTTCCCTTTTTACCAATACGACACCATTGAGACAGCGCTGAAACTGGCAGGGGACCGTCTCTCCGTGCATTCCGAGATTTTCTCGCCATTTTCGCAGTTCATGGAGATGTTCGAGATGGAGGATGCGTTGACCTCACTTGTGGACCGACCGGAGAAGTGCGGAGCGATCCTTTCTCGGTTCGCAGAAGGCGCGATTGAGTTGGGCCGAGGGCAGGCAAGTCGGGGAGTCGATGCGATATTGATTTCCTCCGCCTTTGCGGGCGGCGGATTCATCTCGCGGGAAATGTATGAACGGTTCGTTCTGCCTTTTGAACACAGGGTTATCAAGGGAATCAAGTCCGAGCGGAATCTCCCTGTCTACACTCACACCTGCGGCGCAATCGGCGACCGGCTGGACCTAATGGAAAAGACCGGTACGGATGGGATCGACACGCTGGACCCGCCGCCGCTGGGGACAATCGATCTGGCCCGGGCGGTGGAGATGATCGGTGGACGGATGTTTATCAAAGGCAATCTGGATGCGGTCAATACGTTGCTTTTGGGGACAGTGGAGGATGTCCGAAAGGCGGCGGAGGAACGGATACGCATTGCGGGACCCGGGGGCGGGTATATTCTCAGCTCGGCCTGCTCTGTTGCCCCACGAGTCCCGCCGGAGAACCTGATGGTGTTGTATGAGGTTGTGGAGCGGTATGGGTATTATGCGTGAGGGGGGGTGGCCACAAGAAGGAACTCAGCCTTCCCGTTGGGCGATTGCAGTCAGTTTCTGACCAAAGGATCCTGTGAGCTTGAATATGCAAGATTCCTCCTTCCATACAATTAGCTACTCACTTCAGCAACCCCCCAAGGTTGCACCATCAACACACAATTTTAGATTGCGGGCTCGCCCACAATCATTAACGGCACGATGAACGCAAAATAAATTATAGTGTTTCCGAACGGCGACCCGATTTCCGATACAGCCCGGCCCATGACATCGGCCTCCCGGCCACATCGAGCGGGTATATCGATCAACGCTACTTTCTGACCCCTAATATATATACATAGCCGTCAGCAAGAGGTAAAATGATTTCACTTTTCCCATCTTTATCGACATCGGCTAAAATAGGCGCGCCCAACCCCGCGGGGTAGACATGTCCCGGAAGCCCGGCTGCCGAGGGAATCTCTACTTCCCAGACACGGCGCGGCGTTCCGTTGCCGTCTCCGACGGCATACAAGCGGTTGTGACTGGTAGCGATTACAAATTCCTGGCGACCGTCCCCGTCAACATCCATGGCGCAGATTTCGGCACAACTAGCCTGCAAGTCCATATCCCATCTCAGGCTGCCATCCAAGGCATTCAGGCACGAGAAGTGACCGTTTTGTCTACCGACTCCCATTAGCCAAGTCCCCTCCTCTGTTTCCAGGAATCCTTCCGGGTCGGTGCGACACTCGCCGACGCTGGGCAGATGGTACCAGTATGGAGTACCCTGAATAGACAGGACTCCAATAAAATAATGGCCTCCGATCAGGCATACAGCAGGAGGGGCGGTATTCTTTTGCTCCAAGATGGCGGGAAATGTATACAAACCCATGCTGGATTGCTGGAATACCTTCGACATCTCCATCGGTCCGGAGAGAAACTCGCCGGTTGGACCATCACAGATACACAAATCAGCGGGATTCGTGAAGAGAAGATCATCTTTCCCGTCATGATTGTAGTCGTACACAGAAGCGAGATTTATTGCAGGTCCCCAATACAACTTCTTTTCGGTCTCACCGCGTTCCCACACGATCCGGCCGGTCAGACCGTCAAGGACGCCGCTTCGGACCAATGGAACGCCGGCCCATACATAGAGGTCCGGTGTATCTTTTCCGGTGAAATGACCCGTGCAGACGTAGAACGGCCTGTTGGTCCATGGAAGTCCCGGGCGGTCCACCGGCGGAAACACGGACCGCCAGAGAACTCGGTTTCCCAGCGCGGGAGTTCTCGCTTCGACCGTCGGAGTAGCCGTTTCGCTGACTATTCCCATGATGATTTCCAGGTTCCCATCCCCGTCCAGGTCTGCAACCGCCGGGAATCCGTCCGACTTGTAATGAAGGATTTCATTAACACAACCGTTCGAATTGAATGAAAACACGGTGATCTCGCCCGGAGGCAGGTACGTAATAATTTCATTTTTACCGTCGGTGTCCAGGTCGGCGCAGAACAGCGTTGGAATCCCTTGACCTTTCGTGGAAGGAACAGCGGAAAAGTCACGGGAGGCCGTAGACGGAGGAATCGACGCGGCCGCCTTATCCCTTCGCTGCGTATCGTTGGCCTGTAGTCCAAGCGCCGACTTCTCACTCGCGGGTGCGGATATATTCTCTGGGAGGGGTTCGGCTCCGCTTGCGGGAACAATCTGAAGGGTATTGTCGATAAGATCTACATATTGGATTGGCCCTTTATCTGTCTGTAATGGGTTGGATGTAGCCCGGACTGCGATCTCCGCTTTTCCATCCTGATCGATATCATTAACGGATACAGCGACGTGGCCCGGAAAGCGGTACTTGAGTTCCCCGGTGCCGGAATCATACACCCGAATAAGCCAGGCGTTCTCCTTTTCCGAATTGAACATCGACAGGATGATCTCCAGTTTTCCGTCTCCATCAATGTCCGCATACGGTGGCTCCGGCCAAGTCGTCGCGATCTTTCTCGTCGTAACGCTTTCGTCCCAGCCATGCGCCCATGCCTGTTCGAATTTACCGTTCTTATTGAGAAGTACCTCGTGATGTTGTGCGAAATCCGCGATACAAAGGAAATCCTCAAGACCGTCTCCGTTCAAATCGACGAACCGGTTCAGTCCGTAGCTGCGCGAATTGCCGGGAGAAACATCCCAGGCTATAAATTGTTTGACCTTTCCCGTGTAGACATCGAGAAGCCACATTCGACTATGGGTGATGACCGCCAATTCGTCTATGCCATCGCCCTCCAGATCCGTGCGAAGGAGGGGCGGAAAACAAGTATATTGATCGAAGTCATACCGCCAGATTTGCGACGGTGGCTGCCCGGGTTCCTTAAAATCAAACAGTGCGATGTAACCGTTATCCTTATCGGGAGGATACCCCTGCATTAAAACAATAATCTGCTTCGACCCTTCCCCGGGGAAATAACGCCCGATATGGAGATACCATGCGTAGGACATCGGATCGACATCATAACGCCAGAGAAGGCTCCCATCTACCGAGGAGACGAGCGTAACGGCGCCATACGGTTCTGTCGGTCGGCCGGATTTCAATGCAATCTCAATTCGTCCATCGCCGTCCAAATCTTCCACTGTTGCAACGCCCCAGTAATTGATTCCAGGCGGATGGGATCTCCACATCTCTTTACCCTGAGTATTGAAGCAATGTAGCGCGCCTCCGATGATTGCAATGGCCCAGTATTCTTTACCATCGGGCGCAAGAAACGGTTGAAGATCCGGCCGGCCACAAGATACCGGGAACCGGGCTAAGACATCGGGTGCAGAGGTCATTGCTCCAGGTAAGGGTTGAATAGCGGTGCGGCACGGATTCTGTCGCGGCTCCGGCCAGTCGCCGGGCGCACCATGCGCACACAGAGGGCCGAGGAGAGCCATCCAGAGAATCATGTATTTGCTTCGCGTGAATCGCATGGAACACATTCCTTTATCAGCCTGAGGTTACTTATCAGTATCGTACTGAACTCTCGACATATTCCCCGGATTTGCCTAACACGTAGACATATCCGTCGTGACAGGGGACGATGATTTCGGATTTCCCGTCTGCGTTCATGTCTGCCGCGATCGGCGAGAACTGTGCCGCCGGGTAGCTTGCGTATCCCGCTCCGGCGGGCAAATCCGCCATCCAAACAACATGTGGACAACCGTTGTCGTCGCCCAGGGCGATCAATCCGCCGTGGCTTGTAGCGAGAATAAACTCTAACCGGCCGTCTCCGTCAACGTCCATTGTGCATGTCTCCGCAATGGAGGCATGCGCATTATACTCCCAGCGGGAGGTTCCGTCGGCTACATTGATGCAACCGAAATACCCGTTCTGTCGCCCGACTCCGAGGAGCCATTCGCCATGTTCTGTCCGCAGAAAGCCTTCGGCTGCATAACGGCTTTCACCGACCACCGGTAACTTGTACCACTTCCGGCGGGCCGCAATCGACATAGCTCCCTGGAAATAGTGGCCCCCGACGAGGCAAACGGTCGGGTCCCCGGTAGCTTCTTCCAGAATCGCCGTTAGCGTATACAGTCCCTGGCTGGATTGATGAAATATATCCGGAGGAAAGGACGGACCGCACAGAAATCTTCCATTCTGTCCGCTGATAATTCCATAATAATCAGGGATAGTGACAATGAGATCGTCAAATCCATCCCCCAGGTAGTCGTATACAGCGGCAGGTTGGTGTGTCGGCCCCCAATAGCGACCAAGGGATGTGTCGCTTTTCTCCCAAACGATCCGTCCTGTTAATCCGTCTACTACGGTGCTTCGGACGAGCGGAAGTCCTGCCCACACATAGAGATCCGGGGTCGATTTTCCGGTAAACCGTCCGGCACGGACATAGAACGGCTTCATCGTCCATGGCAGACCGGAAACCGCGGGAATCGGGAACACAGATCTCCAGAGAAGTCGGTTTCCCAGGGCGGGAGTGAGCGCCTGAATAACGGGCGTTTGTGTCATACTGACTTGGCCGGTGATGATCTCCGAGTAGCCGTCGCCATCCAGATCAGCGATGGCGGGGAGACCGCTGGATTGATATTGTGCGATTTCCTCATTCCTGCCGTTGTCACCAATTGTAAATACGCGCAGTATCGGCGTGGAATAAACGAGGAGTTCGTTTCTTCCATCGCCGGTCAAATCCGCGGCCAGAAGGGTCGGGTACTGGGAGGCTGCAATCTTCGGTACCTTCGAGAAGTCAGGCCCGACAACAGGGACATCGGGCGACAGCACCTCCGTGATACCCTGCACGCTATCATACGCCAAGGCGAATTTCTGACCCCCCCGTTCAAAGCGGAGGTAATGGCTAGTGTTCTCAAGGGCTACGGTCGGGCGGATGAAAGTTGCCGATGGATCCTGCCACACCACCTCGAAATCACCATTCTCTATTTTTAGAAGTTGCGCGCCCTTCCATACACTCTGTGTCGGATCGGTTGACAGATTGACTGCAACCTCTGCTTTCCCGTCCCCATTAAGATCATAGACAGCAAATGCTACGGCGCCGGGCTTCCGGTAAATCAATTCACCGGTCATCGCATCGTACACTCGAACCAGCCACTGGTTTTCGTTCTCGGAATTATACATGGAAGCAATAATCTCTAATCGGCCGTTTCCGTCTACATCCGCATGGGGCGGTTCCGGCCAGGTAGAAACGATCTTCCGAGTCGCAGTTTCGTCCGGCCACCCATGAACCCAGGCCAACTCCAGTTTCCCGTTGTTGTTGTGCAATACCTCCTGGTGGTGGCTAAAATCAGCGATGCACAGGAAGTCCTCGCGGCCGTCGCCGCCGTTCGGGTCCAGATCGACGAATTTGACCAAGCCATAGCTGCGAATGTTACCTGGTGAAGGATCCCATCCGATAAATTGTTTGACAACGCCGGTTCTGGCATCGAGGAGCCACATTCGGCTATGGGTCTCAACAGCCAGTTCATCCGTCCCGTCACTGTCGAGATCCGTCCGCAATAACGTGGGAAAGCAGGTGTAATCATGGAAGGCATATCGCCATTGCTGCGCAGGTGGTTGGCCCGGCTGAACAAAATCAAATAAAGTGATATAGCCGTTTTCGGCATCGGGCGGATAGCCCTGCATCAAAACCACCACCTGTTTGGTCTGTTTCTCGGGGAAGACGTCTACAATATGAAGATACCAGGCATAGGACATCGGCTCGACATCGTAGCTCCAAAGAAGGCTCCCATCCTCAAGGGACACAAGAACGGCCGCGCTGTACGGATCGGCAGTTCGTCCGGCTTTGAGGGCAATCTCTACGCGACCGTCCAGATCAAGATCCTCCGCGGCCTCGATGGATGTGAAGTTCAATCCCGGCGGGTGGGATCTCCAAATTTCCCGGCCACCCGTACTAAAACAATGCAGCGCGCCTCCGACAATACACAAGCCCCAGGTTTCTGTACCGTCCGGCGCAACGACAGCCCGCATGGATGGGCGAGAGGGAGAGATCGGCACAGCGGACAAAATCGAAGGCGGATCCACCATCTCGCCGGGTAGCGGTTGGATTGTAGTCAAATGCGGATTCTGGCGAGGCTCGGGCCAGTCGCCGGGCGCCGCACAGGTGACGACCGCCGTAATGAAAAGGAGAAGAAAGGCGGTGGCTATCATTTGCGTGATGCCGAGTTGTGCAGAACTACTCATGGGGAACTCCTTGCTGTGTTCGGTCGGCACTAGCCGATCCGGTTGTCATTGGACATCAAAAGACCGCGAAAGCGCCTGAATCTTTCTGTGGGTACTCAACAAAGAACATCTCAAGGCATTCGATTTTCATTCCGAAACTCCTGCGTCCGCCTGGGGTGTCAAATTGAGTTTCTCGTAAGTCCTGTCAGCGGCCTCTTTGATTCCGACGAATAACCGTCGCCCGCCCTCTTCCGGGGTGATTTTCTGATAGATGACCTGCTCCATAATACCGAATCCGGTTTTGCGAAGCCAGTTGATGACGTGCATGTTGACAGCCTGGTATGCGGCGAAATCCGGGGCTGTAGCAGGATCGACCCCTAATGTGTGCCAAAGGCCGGAATCCATTACCTCATTGTAGTATTTCACCCAGCGATCGTTCATATCTATCAACTCAGGAAAGATTTTTCCGAATCGTTCGGGTTCGGGTGGAAGATGCCGGAAGAAGCGCATCTGCGACCGCGCGAGATGAACCGGGTGCGTGAGGAACAAGGCCACGCGACAGGCATTCCGTGTGTGGGCATCCCCTTTGTAAGAAGACTGTTTAAGCACGCTGAAACCGTACACGCCGGCCGACGGGCTTGGCCGGTCACCTTTCCGGAGAGTAGGCATCCAGAACGAGGTCAGGTCGGGGAACGGATTCGGTTTCTTGACGCCTTGCTTTACTTCGAGGTCCCAAAGATCTTTGTAAACTTTGGGCGCCCAGGGAATGGAGCCGAACATCATTCCCACCTTCTGCTGTGTAATGAGTTCATCGAGGAGTTCATAAGTAGTCATGGAAAGGTAATTGGGATTCCAGCTTTTATCGACGTTAATCAATTGATGGTACAGGAGGCACAGCCGGTAAAAATGATCTTCCGTCAATCCGGGGTGGCGGGTCCAACGCTTCGTTTGTTCATCGTAGCCGAGGAGCTGCGCCGTGGCGATCTCTTTGCCGTAAATGGCGGGACCGAATTCGTTGAGCAGAAGATGTTCCATGTGCGACAGAGCGGAGGCATATCCCCATCGATCGGTTTTCCCGTCGCCGTCGATATCCCTGGTCATTCGTTTGCACGCATCGCGGAATTGATCGAATGTCCATCCGTTGCGCCGAATCTCATCGTCGTCATACCCTGCTTCGAGGAGCATGGTTCTGTTGGCGAGCATAACGCCGCCGTAGCAGTAGCGATAAAGAGGGAAAACATAGGCCTTTCCGTTGCGGACGGCAGACCTTTCCACCACGGGACCCATGGCTTTCAGGTGTTCGACAGGCAGGATGTCTTCCGGGATGGGGGCGGCAAGATCAAGAGATTTGCCGCTGGATTCCAGCGCCTGAAGAGTCTCGAAACCGCTGGTACAGACATCGGGCGGTTGGCCGCTCGCGATGGCGACACGCAGTTTGCTGTCATATCCGGAGTGGCTCATAATGGCGAGTTTCATTTTCACGTTCGGATGTGTGGCGTTCCAGCAATCCTGTAATTCATAGTAGTAGGCTTCATCCGGCGTGCCCAGCATTTCATTAATCCAGACA
>JAKPRU010000359.1 GCA_029557025.1 Candidatus Omnitrophota bacterium
TCTTCCGCCTGCCGGATACGATCCCGGAGCCTACCAATGGATGCGCGGAGTCGGCGGTGTTCCGCTGGCCGACAATCATTACCGGTTCAGCTCCGATCAATGGCTTTCCTATATTGAGGGCTGGAGAATGCCCAATGGGAAGCATGTGCTTGAATCCATGAATATCGCCGACCGCGAAGAAAACGAACGGAAACATATCGCGCGGACCCTGGGAGCGCTGTATTACGGTCAGCATGTTCTCGGCAGAACGGAATGGGGGCTGTCCACCAAGACATTCCATGAAGGATTTCCCGCGAAATACACACTGGCCGATTTTGGAACCTCCACACGGATGGGAGATATGCCGTTGCCATCCCTGCTGTATATGCGTGAAGGAAGACGCATGGTGAATGACCACGTGTTCGGCGGGAAATTCATGGAAGACCAGGGGACAGATGCCTATTGCCAGAAGAACTACCGGCACCCCCGCAGTTTTTATTTCAATGCCATGAATATCGACATTCACGGAGTGACAAACCGATTTGTGGAGGGATCGGGGCGGGAGGGAATGCAGATTGCCCGGTATGTAAACCGGGGATTCGGAGTATGCTGCATTCCATTCGATGTCTGCATCCCCCGTCCAAATGAAGCGACGGGATTGCTGGTGGCCTCGGCGGGCGCGTACACTCACCAGGCCTATTCCGCATTTCCGCGCATGGAGCCGGGGCGGTTTCAGATCGGGGCGGGGTGTGCCATGGCCGCATACACCGCTCTGCGAAATGGTGTGCCTCCACACGAGGCCGATGTCGAAACCGTCCAATTGCGTGGTCTGATTGAGTCGGGACACTCGATTGTATTTTTCGATGATGCCATACCGGGAACCGAAAACCATGTCATCGACCAGATGCTCGGCGCGCGGGGTGTACCGCTGCAGAATGCCCAGGGGATTTATACTTCGGAGACAGCGTTTTCTAATTCGGAAATGCTGGAATGCATTGAGAGTTTCTTCCTGAAATACGCGGAGAATCCCGTCAAAAGGGGGCGATTCGATCCGATCACAAGGATTCTCCGGGAAAATCCGAACAAACAGGCAGACTGGGGAACAGCGCTGCCGATCCTGGCAATGCTGACCAAGTTCGACGAATCGGGGGATTTCAACGCTATTGTAAAACGGTGTTCCGATGCGGGATATCTCAAATGCGGGGAGAATCCGAAAGCGAAAACAGCCCTGCATTTCTCCACATTCAAGAAATTGCTTTTCAACTTCGCTTTCTCCAAGAAGTCACCTCACGGGTCGTATCCTGTGGAAGGGGTTTCGCCATTCCTGCGAGATACATTCAACCGAAAGGATGGCCCGGTGGAGAAACCGGAAATCGGTCCGAACTATGTCTCCTCTTCCCCATGGGAGGTGAAAGGCGGGCTGACGGTTCCCACGCAGGCAGAGGCCGACTCGTTTCTGTGGACAGCCTGCAAGGCAAAAGAATTCACCGCCGCTTGCGATCTCTTCCTGGAACAGACCCAGACAGAATCGACGGCAGGTTTGGCTTTTCGTTCGGATGTCGAAAATTCGTACTTGAGGTTTGTCGTTCGGACAGATCGGTTCGATGTATTGATTCTGCTGGAACGTGTGACCGGCGAATCTGATGAGACTCTGGCGAAAAAGCGACGGGAAACAAAGCTGCGTGGGTTCACGCTGCGTGCCCATCGGGAAAGGGATATCCTTTATTGCATGCTGGGCCACGAGACCGCCTTTCATGTTCCGTTCAGGGAGTCTGTTTTCGAGGTTGGCCTTTACAATGGTTCAGGAAACAAGAACCTGTTCGATAATTTTGAGATTATCAATTATTGACAAAGGATCGGTCCCATGAAGAATCAAATCGCTATTCGTTTCGGATTCACATTGATCGAGCTGCTGATTGTGGTCGCGATCATCGGGATTCTTGCCGCGATTGCTGTCCCGAATTTCCTGAATGCGCAGATCCGCGCCAAACTGGCCCGTACCGAGTCGGATCATCGCAACATCTCCGTCGCGGTGGAATCCTATCGTTTGGATAATAACGCTTATCCCTCACGTGGCGCGCTCGCGGTCAACAGCCGTTTGGAGTTCTATATCCGGTTGACCACACCGATCTCCTATATGAATTCCATCGCGGTGGATCTTTTTTATGATCTGAAAAATGCCGGCGGAAATACGGGGTTTGGTGCGAATCTGTACCCGTTTCAGGATCCGGAGCAAAGTGATACGTTTAAGGCCAATAGCTTTTATTATGATCTACTGCCTGAGGAGAAAGCCCGCCGGGGCCGGTGGGTCCTGCTAGGAGCCGGGCCGGATGGGAATTACGAATCCTCGGCCAACCGCCCCTATGTGCCCTACAATGCATCCAACGGCTTGGCTAGTTACGGGGATATCATGCGCTTTGGACCGTGAATCCGACGCGACAGAACTTGGAATGAATCCGTATCTAAAAACAAACGGGATCCAATGACCGAGCCGATTCAACCCCACGACCGCTTCTTCCGTACCACCTTCTCCAATCCGGAGATGGTGGAGGATTTTCTTTTCAGCAATTTGCCGGAAATTGCTTGCCACCTGATGCCAGGAAGCCTGAAAAACACGGGGGAAACCTTTGTCAACGCCGAATTGCGCGAATACGTTACAGACTTTGCTCTACAGAGCCAGAGTGCGCGACGGGGAAGAGGTCTATGTTTACCTCTTATTTGAACATAAAAGCCGACCGGAGCCGCAAGTGGCATTCGATCTTTTGCGTTATATGGTTCAGATTTGGGACCGAACTCGAAATAAAAAGGCTGCGGAATGTCTGCCACATATTATTCCGATCGTGTTTTATCACGGGAAGGAGCGCTGGAGAGCCGATACCGATTTTGCGAATCTGTTCAGGAAGATCGAAGGATTCTCACGGTTTATCCCGTCGTTCGAGTATTGCCTGTACGATTTGTCGCGATATAGTGAAAAGGACATCCATGGACAGGTTTTTTCACGAGTTGTGCTGCTCTTGATGAAACATATCTATGACGACGATTTCGGGGAACGGTTTGTGGGGATTTGTGAATTGCTGAGAGGATTGCGAAAAGAGCAGGATATTATGGATTTCCTGTGGACTGTATTAAACTATGTGGGGTACGCAACGGAAAACATCAGCGAAGAGCAAATGCGCGCAGGTGTACTGAAAGCCCTGCCGGAAGCAGGAGGTGATCTCATGCCGACCGTATTCGAGAGAATCCATAACAAAGGCCGCGAAGAAGGCCGTGAAGAAGGCCGCGTAGAAGGCGTTCGCGAGGGAATTCGACTGGCTCTGGAACTGAAATTCGGGGATGCCGGCCTGGCTTTGATTCCCCGTCTTGAGAGAATCGATTCCATTCGGAAATTGATGGAAATCAAAGAGACTCTGCGGAAGGCAGAAACAGTCGATCAAATACAGTCTTTGCTTTAAGTCTCCGACCCGTTTTCTTGCACAAGAACAGGCGCCCCGCATCCTTTCCATATCGGCGCCGAATTCCGTATACTACGGGAAAGGACGACACCTCTCGCCGCTATATGCGGCGTTTATTACGTTTGGAGGAATTGCAATGCCTGATCGGAATGAAAAATGGGAAGACAACGCTCCAGGACCCTGGTATGTCGATAAGAGCTGCATCGTGTGCGGCTTGTGTGTCGAATTGGCCCCCAACAACTTCAGAGAGGGGAAGGACGGAGATCACGACGTGGTCTACAAACAGCCGGAAAATGCCGAAGAACTGGCTCAATGCCGGGAAGCCAAGAGCCAATGTCCGGTCGAATCAATCGGTGATGACGGAGAATGATCCTGCCCTGTGCGAAGGGAATGTGGTTGTTGAAGTCTGACGGGCCCTGCGACAGATTCTACTAAACTCAAAACCCTCCTTGCTGAGGAACAATGCAGTGAAGCATCCCATCTCGAAGCGGATGGAGAACGCTTTTTTGCCTTTTTCTTTCCCTTCTGGGATTCTCTTTGGCAATCCTGTGGAAATCTGCTTGCCCGAAAATGTCCAGGCTGAGCGTTGAAATGGGACTTTTGCCTCTCCGGAACGTTTACTCTCTGGAGGTAGCACGACATGACTTCCGGCAGATGATCTCAACCAGTACGGATATCCGGATTCGGCTGTGGTCCGCACTGAAAATGATACCGTCTCCATTCTCACGAGTCGTTGACAGGTGACCGGGCGGGAGAAGCCGAGGCAGTCATGCTACTATGACAATATGAGATCAGCCCCAGAATGATGCCGAATTCGATCCTCCGCAATACGTTTCTATGGCTCCTGGTTGTGTCGCAGCTTCTGCTTTCCGGCGGACGTATTATGGCAGTTCAGCGATGGGATTCATTGACGGCACCAAAACCGATCGCTGAAACGCTTCCGCCGGATTACATTCCCGCAACGGATTTGTGCAAGGCTCTGGGTTCATCCTGGAATTGGGATCCCCTTTTGGGTCGGTTCGAAATCCTTCTTCCGGGAGAGGCGAAACTGGTTCTGCTGGTCGATAGCAGCGTGGCAGCTCTCGGCAGCCAGGTGTTCCGTCTCAGTCAGCCGGTCCGATTTGTGCAGAATCGTCTGGCAATCCCCAGAAGTATAATCGTCGATGTTTTGGAGCCGATTCTGGGATACTCCATCCAGTTGCCCACACCGCAACCGGAACCGACGCCTCTCCTTTCACAGCCGCTTCCCACTCCCGCCGTCGACTTCGAGCCGGAAATCTCCCCGCTTGCTCCCTGGACCCCTCCCCGAGCGGAATCCGAGCAATCGTTTCAGCCGTTACGATCCTCGTCCGGACGGCTTGTGGTTGTGATCGATCCCGGACACGGCGGCCAGGATATGGGCAGTGTAGGAACAGGAACCACCAGTGAGGCCGAGGTGGTTCTCACGGTTGCAAAACTCTGTGAAGAAATGATCCAGAATGCCTTTGAGATCGATGTCTCTTTAACTCGCCGAGAGCAGACAGATGTTCCGATTGTGGATCGGGTAACCTTCGCGAACAGTTCGGAGGCCTGCGCGTTTGTCTCTCTTCACGCCGGTGGTCTTTTCGATCCCGCGATGAGCCTGCCTTCCGTGTTGTATCAGGCTGCACCGGCGAATGAGGCGCTCTCTCTCGACAGCAGGAGCCTGGCCCCCTCTGCCTTGCGAAGTCGTTTTATCCCATGGCAGCTGGGTTCCGCGCTCTGGTTTCCGCAAAGTCGGGAGTTGGCTGCAACTCTGCACAATGCGCTGAAAACCGCTTATGCGGATCTGTCCGGGATCGGTACGGTTTCATTTGAGGAGGGGCCGCGTTCCGGCCGCCTGGCAGTTCTCAGCGGGCTGCTCATGCCGGGCGTGGTCGTCGAGCTGGGCAGTCTGACAAATGTTGAACACGAACAGATTCTGCATAGCCAGGGATTTCAGTCCAGGATCGCGGAAACTTTGTCTCTGGCCATCGGGAATTGGGTGTACCGTCAGGAAGGCCGACCCATTCGGGAATCATTGGTTCCCTGATCGAGATCAACGATGAAAAAAGCCATTCTTGTCATCCTGTCATTCGGACTGATTGTTATGCTGGGCGTTGGAATATCCCTGCTGGTCTCCTCTATGCGTGGCCCATCCACCGCTCTCGAATTGCCGCCCATACCGGTCAAGGAGAAACCACCGGATGAAAACAACACCTTCACCGTGCCCCTGTATTTCCTCTCCTCGGATCATCGGCTTCTGGTAAAAGAGCGCAGAACGCTGGTCCTGTCGGGTCGGCTGGAAGACCGTCTGGAGATTCTTGTCAGGGCGTTAATCGGTGGGCCGAGTGCGCGGAATCTCCTTCCGACAATTCCCGAGGGGACACGCCTTCAATCGCTTTTTTGGGATGAGGCTCAGAAGTGCGTGGTTCTCAGCCTCTCGCGAGAGTTCATCGACAGCCGTCCGGGGCATGCTCTGGCAGAATGGGCCTCGATTTATTCGCTGGTGAATACCCTCGCCGATCACGACAGCGCCATTCAAACCGTCCAGATTCTTGTGGAAGGAGAGTTGGTCGAAGACGATTTGTTGTGGGATTTGACGGAGCCTTTGGCTCCGGATAAAACGTTTGTGTTTTACGATTCAGCGGAGTCTCTCTTAAATCCCGGCCAATGAACAGGAAAATGCAGACAGGAATGGAAAGGTGGAGAAAGTGATCGAAACAGGCGGGGGTGACATGCAATTTGCTGGGAAGAACCGGACTGCGCCGATAGGGGTGTTTGATTCCGGTATTGGGGGGCTTACGGTAGCGCGGGCAATTCTGGTTGATCTGCCGCGAGAAAGGCTGGTCTATTTCGGCGACACGGCCCGTGTCCCGTACGGGAACAAGTCATCCGAAACGGTACGACGATACTGCCGTGAGATCACGGATTTTCTCAGGAATTTGGGTGTCAAGATGGTGGTTGTGGCCTGCAATACATCGACCGCCGCAGCTTGGGACACAATTACCGAGACCTTTCCCGGACCGGTTGTCGGTGTTGTAGAGCCGGGAGCGATGGCGGCGGTATCCGCCACAAAAACAGGAAGAATCGGGGTGATCGGCACAAAAAGTACCATCGCCAGCGGCGCGTACGACCGTGCGCTCAAGCGGCTCGATCCCTCGGTACAAGTCTGGTCAACCCCCTGCCCTCTGTTCGTGCCCTTGGCGGAAGAGGGCTGGGCCGACGACCAAGTCACCCAGATTGTTGCCGCACGGTACTTGGCCTCCCTGATTTCCGAAGGAGTGGATGTGATTATTCTCGGTTGCACCCATTACCCGCTTCTTCAGAACACCATCCAAGGTGTCGTGGGGCCGCAGATCACACTGGTCAATTCGGCGGCCGAGACGGCTAAG
>JAKPRU010000364.1 GCA_029557025.1 Candidatus Omnitrophota bacterium
CCCTGTTTGAGGATGAGGCGACACTTCCGGTGAATGTCGCGGCGGAGGCGCGCGCGGAGTATGACAGGCTTCACAGCATCCCCATCACACAGTCCGACCGGCGGGAACAGGAATACCGCGAACGGTTTGAGAACAACGAGACGGTCCGGCGGCTGAAACGGGCCATGGACGAGTGGTGCGCGGTCTGGTTCTGGCCCATGGACGAGCAGTCCGCGCGGCATGTCCCCACCCCGCGAACGTTCCACCGGGACACCCCGGAGCGCGCGGAGATTCTGCATCGCCTTCGGCACGATCTGCGATTTTTTCACTGGGAAATCGAGTTCCCCGATGTCTTCACACCCGACCGCAGCGGCTTCGACGCCACGCTCGGCAATCCGCCATGGGAAGTCATGAAACCGATTTCGCAGGAGTTCTTCTCCGAGTATGACCCGGTGTATCGCACGTATGACAAGCAGCGCGCATTATCCAGGCAGCAGGAATTATTCGATCTCGATCCGACCATTCGGGACCGTTGGGTCGATTACAGCGCGCGATTCAAGGCCCTTTCCAACTGGGTTGCCAAGTCGGAATCGCCGTTTGAGATGAGCCTGGATCGAAGCCGGACTGAACAGGAACGACTCATGCGGCTGTGGCTGGAAAAACGCCAAACCCGCAAGTCGTTCGCGGATCCCGGACACCCGTTCTGTTACCAGGGCAGTGCGGACCTCAATTCTTACAAGTTGTTTCTGGAGACGGCGTACGCTTTGCTGAATCCACGGGGGCGGCTGGGGCTGATTGTGCCGTCCGGGCTGTACAGCGACCACGGCTCCGGGGCGCTACGCGATCTTTTCCTGGAAGAATCCACCTGGGAATGGCTGTTCAGTTTTGAGAACAAGAACAGGATTTTTGATATTCACAGGAGTTTTAAATTCGCGCCGGTGATTGTGGATCGGGGCCGAACGGGAAGGCGGATGAAAGCGGCCTTTATGGTCCACGATCTGAAGGATTGGGATACGCCGTACCCGCCGGTGTTTGAGTTCGACCGGGCGTTGATCCCGCTGTTTTCGCCGCGCAGCAAGTCTCTGCCGGAGGTGCGCACCAGTCGGGACCTGGAGATCTGCCGCAAAATCTACGACCACTCCATCCGGATCGGCGACAAGGCTCCCGGCTGGGAAATTGAATACGCCCGCGAATTCGATATGACCAACGATTCGAAGCATTTCAAGCCGAGGGAGTGGTGGGAAGAGCGGGGCTACCGGCCGGATGTGTTCGGGCGCTGGCTCGGCCCGGAAGGGGATGTCGCGCTGCCGTTGTATGAGGGCCGGATGATCGGGCAGTTCGATTTCTCCGAAAAGGGTTATGTCAGCGGTCGTGGCCGCAGCGCCGTCTGGCGTGAGATTCCGTTCGAGGAGAAGGTGATTGAGCCGCAGTATTTGATGGGGGAGGGGGTGATGAAAGGCGAGATTGGGGAGCGCCAAAGCGTCAAGGTTGGATTTATGGATATAACGTCGGCTACAAATGCAAGATCAATGATAGCGTTGGTATTGGTTGGGGTCCCGTGTGGGAATAAAGTCCCAACGTTGCGGATGAAAGAGAAAAGATATATAGAACATATTCTTCTATCCGCATTCTGTAATAGCATTTCATTTGATTTCGCATGTCGGACGCGCTTGGCCGGGATAACATTGAATTGGTTTATCATGGAGGAATGTCCGATACCGCGTGTGGGGGGATGGGGGGAAGAAGGGGGCGAGGGGGGAAGCGGTGATGATATGCCCGGCGATGGAATGCCCGGCGATGGAATGCCCGGCGATGATATGCCCGGCGATGGAATGCCCGGCGATAAATCGTCGGGCTATTATCGCACCGTCCGAAGGACGGACGAAAATAGACCGCGAATTTATTCCCGGGCGAACGGGGGGGAT
>JAKPRU010000386.1 GCA_029557025.1 Candidatus Omnitrophota bacterium
ACCGGGACAGACTCCATCGGAATTTTCCAGAGCGCATGAGAATCGCCCGGTAAGGAGATGGCCATGAAATCCCACACGGAGTATATGACATTCAACACCTCGAAACGCCGCGAATATATCAACATCACATCCAGGGTTGAGAAAGCGGTATCCGACAGCGGGATTCAGGAGGGGATGGCACTGGTTTCCGCCATGCACATCACGGCCGGAGTGTATGTGAACGATGCGGAACCCGGCCTGATTCAGGACATTGACGAGTGGCTGGATCGACTGGCTCCCCAGGGACCGGATTACCGGCATCACCGCACGGGGGAGGTCAACGGAGATGCGCATTTGAAAAATCTTTTGATCGGGCATGAGGTGATTCTTCCGATCACAAACGGGCGCCTGGACCTGGGACCCTGGCAGCAGGTGTATTACGCGGAGTTTGACGGTCGCCGCCCGAAGAGGTTGATTATCAAAGTGATGGGGGAATGAGGAGTGTCCACCGGCAAGATGCCGGTGCCACCCGGGAAGGGACCCCACCCCGACCCTCCCCGTAAACGGGGAGGGAGTATCTCTATCGTCATTCTGGTGAAAGCCGGAATCCTGGGGCTACAAACCGGGTGGCACAGGCTTCCAGCCTGTGGCTGACCCACAGCACTATGGAACCCATCGTGTACATGCCCATTCACAGTCCTGTTCGACTTACTTTCCTGGTTGCCTTTGCGGTTTACCTGGCGTTGTTGTGCCCGGATCTGGCGTGGGAGGATTCCGGGGAATTCATTACGGCATCCTGGTGCCTGGGCGTGCCTCATGCTCCCGGCTCGCCGATCTATGTCATTCTCGGAAAGATCTTGACGTGTTTGCCGTTCGGTTCCGTAGCGTTTCGGGTGAATCTGCTCTCGGCGCTTCTCAGCGCAATCGCCTCATCGCTATTCTGTCTATTTCTCTATCGGCGAACCCGGGAGCGACAGAATGCCGGATGGATTGCGATGGGATTGTCTTTGTCGTGGGCGTTTTCGCCGTGGGTGATGCGTCATGCGCTCGCGGCAGAGGTGTACGGTCCGGCCTGGGCCTGTTTGATGGGAGTATTCGTTCTGATGGATGAGTACTAACGGCGAAAACTGCGGGGGCCTTGTTCGTTCTATGTGTTGTTGGGATTGCTGACAGGTATCGGTGTTTCGACCAGCGTGTTGTTGATTCCTTTTGCTTTTTTGTTGTGTGTTGTGCCGTTTGTGGATCGGCGGGGTGTATGGATTTCACTCTCGCGTTTCGGCATCGGATTCATCTTGGGAATTATTCCTCTGGCCTTGCCGTGGCTGCGTTCGGGGCAATCACCGCCGTTGTATCAAGCCGATGCGGAAACTCTGCCGGGCCTGATTCGCTTCCTGGTGGGTGGACAATTCAAAAACCAGGTTTGGGAGGGGATTTCGCATTTTGATTGGACGGCCATTTTGTGGGCAGGATTGGGGATTCTACTTCTGGCGCTGCTTGCTTTTCGTAGCGGTCAGTTTCGGCAGGTGTGGTGGATTGCCGCGCTTGGAGCGATCAATCTCGGTTTTGTGTTTTTGCATCGCCACCCAGGACATTTTTTTGCGCCGTGGCCGGCCTGTGCGCTTGCGCTTGTGGCGCACAATGGCCCGGCGAGAGTGGGCCGGTGGTTTATTCCGGCCTGCCTGGTGGCGGCGGTGTTCTGGTCCTGGCATTCGCCGGTGAGAACGGATGAGATACCGTTACGGTGGGTCCAGCGATCTATCCGGGAGATTCCTTCCGGCTCGACAGCGTACCTGGGAGAGATCAACACCGTTTTTCCTCATCTCTATTCGGCCGTTGTTCAACGAGAACCTGTGGGGCTTCAAATCCATCCGGTCTGGAACTCCACCCGTGCGGAACAATTGCAGGGTGTGTTGACTGCGAACGGTTCGGTGTACGCAGACGCGGATCTCGTGGACTATTGTACACGGACAAAACAGACCCCCGATCCGTTTGCGGACGCGGTGCCGCAACCGATTCTGTTCAGAGCTTCTCCGGCGGATTCTGTGAACTGGGATGGCTGGTGGAGGAACGAAACAGACTGGTTGCGGGGAAATCAGCCTCGCATGACTCGGCTGGATCGGCAGATCCTGGGCAACCACTATTTTAACCTGGCTGTATTTTGCCTGGAGCGCGGAATTGATATCGGTGAAGACCTCTTGGGATTGGCACGGGGATTGAACCCGGATCTGCCCGATATTTCATTATTCGTGAGTCCTGTCTGACCAAACCCGATGGCCCATCATTTTATGGAGTCCTGCCAATCGGCGGTCCTTCTCGGTGAAAAATAGCGGATATCGCCATTGGACGCGACCCCGTTGCTGGGGTTGTACGTAATCCAATCCACATCACCGTCGATCCCCACGGAGAACAAATAAACGTACCAGCCGTTATAGGACCAATCTTTTCCACCTGTGTTGTATCGCCCGCTGGGGTCTTCCTCGTTGTACCAATAGTTATACAGTTCGCCCTGTGACTGAATCAGTTCCGGAGATTTTCGATGCGGATCGAACGGCACAGTGGCCATATAAGAGACCGGGGTGGAAAGGATCCTCAGGCTGTTCTTGCCGTTGACGTAATCTGAGACAG
>JAKPRU010000403.1 GCA_029557025.1 Candidatus Omnitrophota bacterium
GGTCTGCCCGGATTGGATAAATCGTTCTCGGCGGGTGTCGGGTTGTCGGTCTCTTCTGTTGGAGAGGAGATGGTGTCGGTGGCGTTTTTCGGCGAAGATTCCTCGGTTAATTGCTTCTTTTCCACCACAAAAACCACGTATTGATTGTTGCGCAGCATCACCAAGTCGCGTGGGACACTGATCGCATCCGGCCGGGTCTCGGTGATGATCCGTGCGCTGGAGAACATGCCCGGGCGGAGTTCCGTGAGCGGATTATCGACAATCACCTTGACCGTGTACGTTCGAGTGGTCGGGTTGAGTGTGGAGGAGATATCCCGGACAGTACCGGTGTATTTTCTGCCGTCTCTGGAATAGATGCCGAGTTCGACGGTCTGTCCGATCTTCACAAAGTCAATATCCTTCGACGGAACGTCCAATTCGACGACCACCTGGCGGATATCGGCGATGCGAAGGACCGTCTGTCCGGAGCCGACCAGGGTTCCTTCCAACAGTGTCAGGTCGGTCTCCTGGGCGCTGGCCTCTCCCGCTGTGGGAGGAACGGCGGGGAGAAGGATACCGGCAAACGGAGCCAGTATATCCGTCTTTCGCAGATCCTCCTTCAGTTTCTCAATCTGAGTTCGTCTGGTCTCTATTGTTGTAAGCGCCTGTTGATACTGGCTTTCCGACTGAATCCGGGACAGGCGTGCCTGCTCGTACTGGACCTCGGAGTAGGCGCCGCGCTCGAACATTTTCTTGCTGAATTCTTCCTCTTTGACTCGACGTTCCATAGTGGCGCGCGCAGGAATGAGGTCCTGTTGCGCCATTTCAAGGGCACGTTCGGCTTCCCGAATATCCAGTTGGATGGTGGTATCATCTATTTTCGCAAGGAGTGTATTGGCTTCGACATAATCCCCATCTTCCCAACGTTTGGTGAAATAAATCCGACCGCTCATTTCGGCTTTGAGTTCGACTTCCTTGAGGGGGCGAATGGTTCCGAATGCCTGAAGATAGGCATTCATTGGCCCGCGTGTGAGAAGTTGGGCGGTGACCGGGATCCGGAATGTGCGTGCCTCCGGCTTATTCGGCCCCCCAGAGCTGCCGGATGAGCCTGCGCCACCCCCCTTTCCGTCGCGATCGCCGGGCTGAGACCGGTTGCATCCGAACAGGAGGAGGCAAGAGATCAGCGCAAAGACCCGAAAAGCAAGCAGCCATCGGTGGGCAACAGGATAGCGTTTATTTGTTTGAGACATTCTTGGGGTTTCGGGAAACGCCCGAATCGGCTCGCTCAATTTCTCGGATGGATGTTTCCAAACCGATGGGGTTTCATATAAAACGATTGAGACAGTCGAAACATACCGACTCATCCCATTTATTTAATATAATACGTATAAAATTGAGTCTTTATTGAGCCATCCCCGAAAAAAAACACCGTTCCGGGGGGCGCGATGAACCATAAAATGATAAAAATGAGATAAATAGGCGTCCTGTTTCTTTTCCAACAAACTTCCGGACTGAAGGATGTGGAATGACAGAAAGGCCGGAATCGCTGCTTTTGGGCGACAGTTCTTTTTCTGTTCCGGTGAATTGCGTAAGATAGCCGTTTCCGTGATGCCGTTCGCGGTCGAAGCGGACTGCACAAAAACTCTTTGGAGGATAATCCATAATGACTGATACCACCGGTTCTCCCGTCAAAGGAACTTTCTTGCCGGGGACACAAATTGAAATCATCAATCCTGATATTGTTCGAGGACAAATCAAGTTCGCGCTGTTCGATTTTGATGGGACCCTGTCGCTCATCCGTGAGGGTTGGCAGCAGGTGATGATCCCCATGATGGTCGAGATATTGAAAAGTCTCGACACCGGCGAATCCGAAGAGGAACTCAACACGATCGTGACGGATTTTGTCACTCGCCTGACCGGAAAACAGACCATTTACCAGATGATTGAACTGGCGGAGCAGATCAAAAAGCGGGGGCACCAACCCAAGGAACCGCTTGAATACAAATATCAGTACCTTGACCTTCTGTGGACGCGAATCAAGGACCGCGTTCACGGTTTGGAGTCGGGGGAACTGCAGCCCCTGGATTGGATGGTTCCCGGAGCCATGGACATTCTTCGGGAGCTCCATAAGCGCAATGTGACTATGTATCTGGCCAGTGGAACGGATCGTCCCTATGTTCTGAACGAGTCCGGCGTGCTTGGGCTTCATCCTTATTTCGGCGACGCCGAACGGATTTACGGCGCATTGGACGATTACAAAAGCTTCTCCAAGCGCATGATCATTCAGAAGATTCTGAAAGACAACAATCTGTCCGGGCCGGGCCTGGTGACGTTCGGGGATGGTTACGTTGAAATTGAGGATACGAAGACGGTCGGTGGGATTGCGGTGGGCGTTGCCACAAATGAAGCGGAGCGAGTGGGAATTGATGAGTGGAAACGCAACCGACTGATTCAGGCAGGCGCGGATATCATCATGCCGGACTTCCGTGAGGCGAAGGAAATAGTGGCGTATCTGTTCAATGAGAGTTGAGAAACTTTGGTTGCAGCACATGCTGGACGCTGCACATCTTGTCCGGGACAGGTGATTGGGATATGTTTCCGGCATACCCTTGCCGGAGGCGACCTTTTACATCTTCGAGGGAGGGATGATCCATGCCCAGGAAGAAGAAACAGGAGGAATCCGCCGCCGTTGCCGGGCCGGAGAAGGGCGATTTTATTGCGCCGCCGCCGACCGATGATGAGGACCTGGAACAGGACGCGGAGGCCACGCTTCCGCAACAAGAGGAGTTCTAGCGGCCGCCGGTCCGTTTCGGTTCCGTGCCCGTTGAGAAAGAACCGCTGGGCTGGGACCGGCGGAAGGCATTCCGCAAACTGTTCCCAAGGGTCGCGCTGCCGTTCCAGGTGGTCGAGCGTGTCG
>JAKPRU010000422.1 GCA_029557025.1 Candidatus Omnitrophota bacterium
CTATGGAATGCGGATGCGGTTCAATCCTTCCCTGAAGTCTCCCGCCCAAGGCTGCGCGGATCAACTCGTCGCGTCCGACTCCGGTCTGGGTATCCGTATGGATCAGCGCTTCCGTATAGCCGAATAGCGCGTTGTCATCCCAGGTTTGTGCAAGTTCCATCATTCGTCTGGCCGCGGATTGTCGGTCCCGGATCTCGTGCACCGGCGGAATCTCGGTCTGCTTCCAATACCATTGAATATGTGTGCGGGAATAGTCAAGAATTTCCGCCTCCATACATTCGACTAACGTGACCTCTTTTCGCTCGCGATCCTTGTCTTCACCCGTCAGGGGAGGTAGATTTTGCTCCGCGAGCCGCCGATTCGTTGCATTGACCCGCTCCGTATATCGTTCCGTTGTGCGCAGTTCCCGCTCAAACACTCTCGGCCCGCCGAGATCGAACGCGAGCATCAGGCCCCGACTCGTAATGAAATCGGTGATATGCAGCGGATCAATCGGCCAAATATCGCAATACCCATCCGCGAAAATCCCCTTTTCCTCCAGCCCTTCGTAAAAACGCAGCCAGGCGCGTCGAGTCAGTTCGTCCCCCATCAGAGGAAGCTCCGCGTATCCCAGCGGAATAAAACTGTCATCGTTCGGTCCTCCCCAGAACATTCCATCCGGTTGCTGCCAATTCGCAATCCAGTGAGCCGCCTTCCGGTTCACCCGGTAGAGTTCCCGTTCCCAAATCGCCCACGCCGGGGCATTGTCGGGCGTTTCAATACGCTTGGGGGTTCGAATCGTATCGACCGAGACAGCCTGTGACCGATCCCGTTTCATCGTCAACGTGTGATAGATATTCGCCAGTCGGTCCGAGGGATTGTGACGCAGCACAGCCATGGGCGGGTATGCCATATCGTACGGCCCGCCGAAATTGCTCCATTGCTGGAGAGTGACTTCCTCCCCCGTAAACCGCCAGGGCTTGTAGTTGTATTCTTTCATGTATTGCATCCGAGCCGGGTGCAGTTCATGGCGCGTATACGCCGCGAGGGACTTCTCGAAATCCTCGGAAGGAACCAGGAACAGCGCCGTGGGCTTCGCCGGATCGCCAAGCAGCAATTCGCCGCCATGGGCCGATGTCACCTCCACCCAGAGCCGATCCTCACAGGCCAGCATCAGATCCACAATGTCTAATTCCACAGAAACCAGCTGCGGTTTTTCCGTCTCAGTAAATTCAACTTGAATGCAGGTCTGTGCCCATATCCGGGAAGGATTCCCGGGGTCGCGCAGTTTGATCCATAAAAAATCGGTTTCCTGCGCGGGAGAAATCGCAAGCCGAACCGCAATCCTGTCCACCGGCGTATCCGGTCGCATCCCGGAACTGAACAGATGAAACGCCGCGAGCGGCGAAATCGCTACCGTGTCTTGTTTGGGAAGATACGGCTCCCCGACAAATGCCGTCCGGTTCCCGCCCCCATGGATTTTTCTCAACGCCGAACCATACCGCCCCAATTCCGATAAATCCGTCGCAGAGCACAGATAATAAGGTATCCCTTCCGCCGGTTCGGGGTCATCTGTCTCCGCATTCCATAACTGCATTTCGTGAATCCGGATGGAGCCGGATAACGGAAGATGAGCACTCCCCTGCAAATCCGGCGGAGAACCGTATTCTTTCACCAGCGGCACACGCAGCGCCGTCACGCCTTTCAGGTCCACTTTCGTGGAATAGAAAAACTCATCATAGGCTTCGATATCCACTATCGGCTGGCTTTCGGAAAACGATTCCGGTTTGCCCGAAAGCAGCTTCAGTCCCTCCAGGATTCCTTCAAATGAAACAAAATTGGGGATCTCCCCTTTATTGAGATCGATATCAATTTTAGTTCCATGATAATCGACATCTCCGAGGATGAATGTGAACAACCGGTACGGATGGGGCCAGGCCAGTTCGTATCGCCCGTCAAACACCCACCAGACGGGCATCCGCTGGTCGTGGCAATCCTTCACCTCGATTTGTTTGAGTTGAAGGTTCTGCTTTTCGGCATTCAAAACAGGAATATCCATCTTCGCCAAGTGACCGTAGGCGGCCAGAAGACGGTTTTGCGCATCCTCATCCGGCAGAATACACGCGGGGGCATTCTTGATCGTGTTCTGACTGTAAAGCGTTCCGACCTCTTCATCGGTTAAGGGATAATCAAAAAGAAACATTTCGTCATACCAGGATTCCGGCAGGAACGGACTGAACAATCCCGGATAGGCTGTCTGCCACCAGGCATCCCGACCCCAATTCGATCCGACAATCCGACCGTTGTGGAATATCTTCATCCCGTAAGCCCGGTCGTAGGTCACCGCAATATGCTGCCATTCGCCGTTCTTCCATGTGGGTCTCTCCGCCGTGACACGATGATATTTGTATTGCACATCCCGGATGAACGCGCTCAGACGGCCCTCCTGGTCCACCTCGATGTTGAACAAATCCCGCTCCATACGTCCCCAGGCGATATTGCCCTGCATAAAGACAACTCCCGGATTCAGATTCTCCGTTTTCACCCAGAACGCGACAGTCCCGCAGTCGCCGTGAAAGGCTCCCGTGCCCCAGAAATGCGGTTTCTTGTGCCATTCGCCCCATATCACTGCGACGATCAGATCACAGTCCAGCCCGGACTCGTTCCACGTCCCCTTGCAGATCGGCCGGCCGTCCTGAATGTGAAGACACTTCCCGAACCGCCCATCTTCAATGGATAATTTGCGCTCCGCCAAACCGTCCCGGCCCTTCGGAAGATAGGCCTTGGACTGGGAAACAAAGTCCGACAGAAGCTCCTTCTCGCTCTCGAAACCGAGATGCAGCGTCTGCGCATTGGAATAAATCGGTCCCGCAAAAACCGCAAGCGCCGTGAACATCGCAAACAGAAAGCCGGTGTGAAAGTCGGATTGTCTTTGGCCGAACATGATAAGTCTCTTTGCTTACTGAAATTGAAACAACCTGTCTCAGGCAAATTCCGCTGAAATCCTTGCAGGTCCCGAACGATTGGTCAATAGGCATCAAACGGATGGCCCGAATTGTCTTTAGCCGGATTCTCGTCCATTATACTTCCGTACCACGGGCGACCGGCCTGTGCCGCCTTCTGATCCCTCTCCTCTCGGAGAGGGTTGGCGTGACGGAGATATGAGGGCGTTGGCATCTTTCCGCCGGTTATTTCGGTACCAAGGCATGTCAAGTCAATTCGGCTACAGATATCAAGGAGATTTCTCAATATGCAACCTGCACGAAACGTCAAATTCCTCTTCCTGGTCGGATGGATATTCGTTACGGGAAACGCATTAGCCAACCCCATCCTATGGCCGGTGGATGACATAACCCGCGTCCTGCCCACAGACTCGCCCCCGCCGCCCTCAGCGCTCAATCTGAGCATCTTCCTCAGCGGCGCAAGAACGGAATATGTCTCGTTCGGCCTGGCCCTGTGGAATGATTCTCCCATTACCGCTTTACAAACACGCATCAGCCGCCTCGCCTGCGCCGAACAGGAAAGCACGATTACAGTCCCCGCGACGTTTCGTTTTGCCCAGACTGTCCCGGTACAGGCCAATACACGAAACACTCCCCAGGAGGAATTGGCGTTCATTGCCCCCGCTCGGGTCCCCGACCCACTGTTGCCGGACACACCGTTGCCCCTGGAGGCCGATCAAGTCGCGTTTTTCTGGGTCACCGTGGAAATCCCCCAAGACGCTCTCCCCGGACATTACACCGGAACCGTGACCATGACCGTCAACGGCCTTCCGATTGCCCTGCCCCTGGCTCTGGATGTCTGGAATTTCGACCTGCCGCCCGAACGACACCTGAACGTAACGATCTGGTTCAACGACGGAGCAATGTGCGCCGCCCACGGTGTCGAACGATTCTCAAAAGAGTACTGGCGGCTTCTCAAAGTCTACGCCGAAAACATGGCCCGGCATCGCCAGAATGTCATCCTCGTTCCCCTGGACCTGATTCAATTGAAAAGCGGGTTTCGAAAGGTGAAATGTGATTTCGACTACTTTGACCGCTACGTGGAAACATTCCTGAACGCCGGTTTCACCATGCTGGAATTGAGTCACCTTGCTCATTTCGGGCCGGACGGCTGGGACGGCTCGGAAATTGTCTGGCGCAGTTTTAAAGTCGGAGAGAAAGAAACGGCGGGGGACAATGAGGAGCTCATTGCCGCTGTGTTGGGCGATCTGGTTTTACACCTCCAGGAAAAAGGCTGGCTGGAAGTCAGCGCAATTCACGTGGCAGATGAGCCTTCCGTGAATAATCTTCAATCCTGGAAAGAGCATTCCGCACTGATTGGAAGAGTCGCTCCCGGTCTGCGACGGATGGACGCCATCGAAGCGGAAGATTTCCGGGGATTTCTGGAAATCTGGGTCCCGAAACTACAGGTAATCGAACCGTGGAAAAGTCCGTTACGTAATGCGGTCGAAAACGGTGCGGAATTGTGGTTCTACACCTGCTGCCACCCGTACGGTGTTTATCCCAACCGATTTCTGGACAGCACGCTCCTGCAGCTGCGGCTCCTGCCCTGGATGGCGGCGCGATACAATTTGAAAGGCTACCTTCACTGGGCGCTCAATCAATGGGGAGACGAAGATCCCTATCAAAAGACCGCCCTGGGCGAACTCCCGCCGGGAGACCATTGCATTGTGTATCCGGGAAAGAACGGACCGAATGACTCCATCCGCTGGGAGGTCTTTCGCGACGGGCTGGAGGATTATGAATATCTACAGGTATTGGAACAAAAGCTAACCGATTTGAAGAAAAAGATCGGAGTTCCGGCATCATTTTTCAATCCACATCAACGGGTTGATGAATGGGTTTCCAAGCCCGTTCCCGACACAATTCGGTACACCCGTTCCCACAAGGATTTTCAGGAAATCCGGCGACAGATCGCCAAGGAAATCGAAGACCTGGACGCCACTCCGCTACTTCTGGTACAGACCAGCCCGCCCGAAGGCACGGAATTGGGTGTCGGTCCCGCAACAGTAATCGTACGTGGCCTCACCGAATCGGGAGCGCTAGTGACAGTGAACGAGAAAGAAGTCAAGACGGATTCGCACGGCTATTTCGCCGCGCATCGGATTCTCAAACCGGGGGATCCCATGATCTCCATCGAAGCGCGGACCGATACCGGCAGGCATATCGCCAAACGCCGTTTCAGGTTGATTGAACAGCTGGAAGCCGGCAAATCACACAAGTAGCCACCCTCCCCGATATCGGGGAGGGAACGGCTCTTCTCTCCCCCAATGCGTCGGAGAGATGCGGAGGAGGTTCAACAGACGCGCTGTTCACCCCTCCCCGCCGAAGACGTTTTTGACCTTATCAAAAAAGGACGCGCTTTGGGGGTGAGTTTCCTCGCCGCTGATCCTCGCAAATTCCTGAAGCAGCTGTTTCTGTTTGGCGTTCAGTTTTGTTGGCGTTTCCACCACAACACGCACCAGCTGGTCTCCCTGCCCGTAGCCGCGAAGGTTCGGCATTCCATGGCCGCGAAGACGGAAAACCTTACCGGTCTGGGTCCCCGCCGGGATTTTCAGCTTCGCTCGACCATCCATTGTGGGAACGGTCAGCTCCGTGCCGAGAGCCGCCTGTGTAATGGAAATCGGCACTTCGCAAACGAGGTCATCCCCCTGCCGAACAAACAGCGGGTGCGGTGTTACTGTCAGGAAAATATACAGGTCCCCCGGCGGGCCGCCGCCCACACCGGCCTCTCCTTCTCCGGCTATTTTAAGCCGCAACCCCGTATCCGCTCCCGGCGGAATCCGAACCGTCACCTTCTGACGCTGGAGGACCCGACCCGATCCGTGACACGCCACACAGGGTGTCTCAATAAATGTTCCCCGCCCGCCACATCGGGAACAGGTTCGCGATATGCTGAAAAATCCCTGGGACATGGTCACTTGCCCTGTCCCACGGCATTGCGGACAGCTCCGTGGCTGGGACCCCGGCGCACAACCCCCACCACCACACGTCTCGCAGATCACCTGCTTGGGGATCTCGATTCGTTTCTCTGCACCGGTGAAGGCCTCTTTGAGAGTAATTTGCAGGTCGTAACGCAGATCGTCCCCACGGCGGACACGCGACCGCGTCGGGCGACCCCGCATCCCGAATCCTCCAAAAAGCCCCTCGAATAAATCGCCAAAATCACCGAAAATGTCGCTGAAATCTGTGAACGCCTGGCCGGTAAACTCATACCCGCCCGGTCCGGTCGCCCCCACACCGGCATGACCAAACTGGTCATAGGCCCGTCGTTTCTGCTCGTCGGCCAGCACCTCGTATGCCTCGGTTGCCTCTTTGAACTTCTCTTCGGCGTCCTTGTCTCCGGGATTTCGATCCGGGTGGTACTTCAGCGCCAGCTTCCGATACGCCTTCTTGATCTCGTCATTCGTCGCGTTCCTGGAAACACCAAGAACCTCGTAGTAATCTCGCTTCTCTGTCATAGTGGCCATGTCCATATACCCGTGTGCGCCAAATCGGCGCAATATAAAACCCAACCCTCCATTCAACCAACCTGCCTTTGCTTATGCCGGGTTGAGTCACCTATCTTCAATGTCCGGAATGCCGAACTAAGCATTCCATATCAGAAAAACGTCGCCGACACAACCGTCCATACGCGGTTGTGCCTGTCCAAAATAATAGCAATTCACGGACCGACCCCGGTCCATCCGGCCTCAAGTCGGCCGGGGTATTCACTCAATCTTGGAATCGGATCGCGTGTCATCCGTTATCACCTTTAAATCCGCCCGTTTGAGTATAGTTTACAATAACACCAAGGGTAAGAGCATTCTTCCCCACAGGTGCTGCCCAATGCGCACGCTGGTCGATTCGATTCGTTCTGACTATATTAAATATGAACGTTTGTGCGACTGAATTTGGAAACTCGGAACTCTATCACCTCATTTGGATCGGATGCGTTATGAATGTCACAGGTGGATTGTTGGGAGAGACCCCTTTGGCCGTCCGTATGGCGGTCGGAGCTGTTTTCTGGGTATTGAGTGTTCTGATTCTGATATATCATCGTTCCGGGGCGCAAGTGGTGGGCATGGTGATTGTCCTGATCGGTTCGCTGGGGCTGATTACGGGAGCAAATCCGCACATTGCCCTGTTCCTGGTTCTGTGCGGATTCATCTGTCATTCTCTTGGTCGCGTAATGCACTGGATGCGTCGGCGATAAGAGCAATTTATACGGCAAAATGATCCCAAGGTCCTCAATCTCATCACCTTCCGGCGGCAATCCGTATCCCGCCGGTCCCCAAGTCCCCCAACGGTGGTGGACCGCGCTGGCCATCCTGCCTGTCGTGGCGATTGGAACGCTTTTCCTCGCTTTGGGGCCGTTGTGGAACAGCTACCAGATCCGGGCAATGATAGCCCGGTTGGACCAATCGGATCCGATACAATCGGAACAGGGCCTGATCGGAATGGTTACATTGGGACAGCGGGCCATCGAACCCATGGAGCGCTGGCTGAAAGACCCCAATCCGGAACGTCGCAGAAAAGCCGCCCTGGTCTTGTCGCAAATCCCGGGCGAACGGCCATACCTGCTCCTGGTGAATGCCCTGAGGGACAGTGACCACCAAGTCAGGGAATATGCTCAAAACGGGATTCTGCATCGGTTGAGCATCGGGCTGATGGCGGAAGTTCCCAAATGGGAAGCCGACGCATTGAATGATTCTGGTGTGGTGATCCCGGACAGCACACCGGAACAGGAGGCAATTTATCGGGAGGGTCTTTCCCTGATGGAACAGGAAGACTGGCTCTCGGCTCTGGATCATTGGAACAGCGCAATCCTGGAGGCTCCTGACTGGGCTGAGGCATATTACGAGCGAGCAAAAACTCTCTATTCCCTGGGAAAATTCGACGCCTGCCTGCAGGATTGCCAGGAGGCGCTCCGTTATGACCCGGACCATCTCGGCGCTCTGATCTACATGGGAAGTGCCTATTATCACGCCGGTTATTGGGACTTGGCCTACGATACATTCATGCGCACACTGGACTTGGGTCAACGTCTCAAAATGACATCTCCCTCCCGCCCCTGATCAACACCTCCCCCGGACAATGCTTCATGACCATTTCTCCCCTCGAAAGATCGACCTGACGATTGCTTGGAAGCAGGATATTGTCCATGTTAGACTGTTGTTTTCTATCTGAACGTAAAAACGACATTTTGCCCATTTGAGATATCAGCGCTCAACCGGGTAACAGAAAAGAGGCTTCCTTTGTATGCACTTCGCGTTCGGTCCATTCTTGCGGCGCATCTGATCCTTTTTTCGGCGGGTGTTGTTCTGGCCGCCGGTCCCAAGCTGGCTGGAGACAAACATTTCCCCACCCGGTGGATTTTCGGGGAAGAACAACCGTTCCTCCGCGTCCAGGTGGATGCGGGCGCTTTGTCGGACACCGCGACGGAGTCTCAGACACGCGAGGCAATCTCCCAGGGACTGACCTGGTGGACCTCGGCTCAGTATATTCCACTGCCTAATGTGGATTTCGATACGGTTATCTCGGCCACCGGCGAATTGATAGCCGCCACGAACGTTGTCCGTGCGGCAACCGGCATCTACTTCAGTGGTCCCATTGCGCTCGCCACAGATGTGGTTTCCGCAACAGAATACTCTTCGCTTTATCAATCGAATGTGACTACCGGCAATATCATTCAATTTATTCTTGACCGGAAGGGCAATATTATCGACTCTTTGATCGGCTTCGGTTCGAAGGACTCCGTTTTGGGAATCAGCATAAACTATATCTTCGACCCGGACAGTCCTACTGAAAAAACCGGTCAAATTGTGCTCAGCGATATACTGCTCAATGGATATATGTTTCAATCGATCCCCGACAATTGGACGATCCTTCTAAACACCATCACCCATGAATTGGGCCACGCCTTGGGCCTGGATCATGCCCAGTTTTATTCGCATCTTGCGTTCACGAAGTACAATTCTTATCTCCCCCTCATGTATCCCGCAGAGGTCCTGGACGCCAGCGAACAGGTATTGAGAGTTCCGCGATTCGATGACCGTGCCTCCCTCGCGCTCCTGTATCCGAATGTGGATTACTATTTCGAACTGGGGCAGATTTACGGCCACGCGGTGATTGAAGGGGCCACACCGGTCCTCGGAGCGAATGTGATCGCCCGAAAAAAAGATGACACCCCCGGAAACAACCATACCGATGAACTCGAATTTGTCACTTCCTGCGTATCCGATTTCGTGATGGAAAACGACGGTTCGTTTTTCTTCGGCGCGTTGCCTCCGGGAGAATATGAAATCTGGGTGGAGCCGATCCTTTCCGAGTTCACAGGCGACTCCAGTGTCGGCCCATATTCGCCATCCTCTTTCCGACCGTTGCCGGAATACTGGTCCTCTCCGGAATCGGGAGATCCGCTTCTGGATAACCGCAGTGTCTGGACCGGAGTGTCCGTGGCGGCAGGACAATCCATCGAATTGGCCTCTCCTTTCATTGTCAGCCCAAACGTAAGTTCCGCAACAGAAGAGCGGACCCAGATCCTGGGCGACCGTCTGGTCCATTTCGGCGGCGTGGCACAGTCTCCCGACTTCACGGACGATTTTCAGTTCACCTTCCATGTCTCACCCGCCGATCTGGCCGTGATTGTCTCGGTTACTCCGAACCAGACGGGCCTTCTGGGGCCGGATTTGAACCTTTATGTTCGTCGTGAAGATCGGGTCAGCCGAACCCAATACGATCTCCACAGCACAGACAGCACTCCCGGCGTCGCTGACCAAGTTGTTCTGGCAACTCCGGCTGCAACCCCGGGAAATCCGCCCTTGCTGCCGGGTGTGTATTTCATCGGTGTGGAAAACGCGAAGGGCAGCGCGGATAAATACGAAATATCCGTTGAACGAACCGTGGCGGTTCCGACCCCCACCCCGACCCCGACTCCGACTCCGACTCCGCCGCTGATCGTTCAAAACGCCTACCTGGCCGGATTGAACGAGGACGCCACCAGCGATAACCTGGGACGGTTCGGAGAACCCGGATCGCCCGAAGCCCTGCTGGAAGGTAATTTGGTCGGCACATCCCTGGCCACAAAGTTCGTCCATCCCACCGATTCTTCTCCCCAGGGATATTTCGCACCGGCCTACAACCCCGATATGCCCGGTTCCCTGATCGATTCCAACCTGGAACCCGGTGATTTCCTGCTGGTAGCCGCCGAGGTGACACGAGTCACTCCCGGACTGGTGGCAACCATTCTCAGCGCCACACCGGAGGCGCCGGCCTATAAACAGTCGCTATTGGAACTGGGCCGTTGGCTGGCCGCAGACTTCCTTGCAAACGATGCAACCGCGGGCGTCTTATCATTGAATGCCTCTGGAACTCTCTCCGCCAACTTGGGAATCAGCGGCGTCACGCCCACCAGCGCCACCGGAATCCTGATTTCTACGGATACGGAAGTTCGTCCGGCAACGGATGAGCTCCTGGTAATCTGGGATGGACGAGAAACCGCGCAACCGCTTCGCATCGCTGCCGATGCCCCCACAACCAATCCCATTATCGCCGCCACCGTCGTTGTCCAGGTCCCCGATCCGGACATTTCACGGCAGTGGTCTCTTCCGGCCTCAGCCATCGGCGTGGATGTGGATGGTCCGGAGATTCCCAGCGCCGGCGATTTCCCCGATACCTCGGTTCTCATGATCCGCCGACCCTGGCCCGGCGGCCAACCGGATCGATTCCTGTACATTTACGAGACCCCCAGCGGAGTTATCAATGAACTTATCGCGGGGGATATCGTGCTGGCCACCGGCAGAATCACAGTCCGCGAAACGCTGGACGGGGAAAGATCAAGCGCGGGCGATCCGATCACTCTCGATGATGTCAGCCTGGATTTCTCCGCGTTCGGCGGCCAACCCAGCTCGCTTCCCGATGAAAACTTTCCCTTGCTGGGCGAGACGTTTATCGAGTGTACTACCGAGGGGCTTATCCTTCCGATCGAACCGCCGGCTGCCGGTGCGGTTCAATACCTCGCCACAGGGACAGTCGCATCGATTACCGATTTTATCTCGACCGGCGATTACTCTGTTGTCCCATTGACTCTCTCTGCGACCGATGATGTAACATCTCCCACTCATACCAGCCTGCTTCTCCGGGTGGATACCCGTCCGCTGATAGTCAACAAGATAGAAATCGGCGGAACCCCCGATCGGTGTCTGAAAATCGACGGGATTCGCCGCCCCGCGCTCTATTTGGGAGACATTCTCTCCGTCACAGTGGAGATCGATTTAAACGGCGATCCCTGGGACGCACCGATCGTCCAGGCAAACCTGGCCGCCATCGATCCCCATCTTTCTGCCGTAACCACAGAAGAGATTCTCCCCGGAACCCAGACAATTCAACTGCGGTTCTATGCTCCGGTGAGTTCGGATTGCACACCCGCCGATGCCGCCTCGGTGATTGTTACCGCAACCGATGACGCCGGAAATGTCACTGTAGCCGACTCGGCTTCATTCGGGAGCGTTTTCCTTGTAAGACCGGAACCTTATGTGAAGCCCACACCCAGACCGTTCGATGTTTACACACCGACCCCATCACCCACACCAACCCCCACACCGTTTCTTTTCCTACCGTCCGGCAATGTGATTGTGGCCGCCAGCAATGCAGACGCAGCCGCCGACAATCGGGGCTACCCGGGGGGATTGGTTGCCCGATCGGAGGGAAATCTCGTCGGCAGCGTTACTTCAGGTCTCTTCGGCATTCCAGAAATCGACGGTACAACTCGTCCAATCTATGATGCGGGTATGCCCGGATCGCTCATCGACCGCAACGTGGAGCCGGGCGATACGCTGATAATCGCCGCGCTGGTCTCGCGAGTCACTCCCGAATTAGTGGAAGAAGTTGTAAACGTCTCAGCCGGATCTCCCGAATATGCAACGGCGATGGAGAAGGTCCTGCCGTTGGTGTTCGCGCAGATCATTCCGCCCACAGAGCAGATTCTCATTCCCGATGCCGATCTCCCGATTTATCCCACGGATGCCACAGGCGTGGTGGGTGTGACCAATACGCTTCTATTTATCTGGGACGGCTTCCGCACCGTCCCGCCGCTTCAGATTTTCTCCGCGACTACGTTCAATCCCCAATCTATTTTCAATGTGTATTTGTCCGAGGACCCGACGAGATACAAGACCGAAAGTTTGCCGGTCGGTGTCGATACCGTAGGCCCCACTTTCCAGGAAGTCCCCGGATCAACGGTCCCCGCCATGCTTGCCGTACTTCGGGATGGAGTGACTCATGATCTTACCGGCGACCAACTCCACTCATTTGAGTTGCGGATGGGCGATGAAATCCTCATTGTGGCCGCCGTGGAGGTGCATGGAGATCTCGACGGCGAAAGCGCCGAATATGGAGACGCGCTCCAAGTGACCGATTTTCATTTTGACTTTACTGCACTTGGCGGGCCGGAAGACCTGCCGAGTGAGGATGTCGCTTTCCTGAGTACAAGGGAAATGGGACCTGGAAAAGAAACCGCCGGTACCCCCGAAAAACCCGTCGGCATTGAAGGAATGCTGACCGCGCGGGGCATTGTCGGAAGCGTGACAAATGTCCCGACCGACGGTGCGTTCGAGACGGCCGACATCGTCCTCTCGATTACAGCGGATGTGACCGAGCCTTATGTCCAGACCATCTCGCTGCGCATTGATACCCTCGCCCCAGAAATTACCAGCGGCGACA
>JAKPRU010000431.1 GCA_029557025.1 Candidatus Omnitrophota bacterium
GAATGGTGTGGAACAGTGCGGATACCGTTGGGGACAAGGCCGTCTGTCCCCTGAGGGGGAGAGGGCGAGTAAGCGGAGCGGGTTCTCTGTGTTTCATACGGGCCCGGAACAGGGAAATGAAAATCCTCACGCGAAGAATAGTCCGGAAGACATCTTCCTGTTGATATTGTTGGTTGGTCCACCTGCTATCTTGGTCATCGGGCAGGCACTTCTCGGGTTTCCGTTCTATAGCGTTGGTTATGACTTGTATTGTGCGGTGGCGTTGTACATCATTGCCGGCGGTGTTGTATCGCGGTTATCTGGTGCTGTCGGCACAACTTTCGCGGTGATTCTGATCGCGCTGTACGCATTCCAATCGGCCATGTTTATTCCCAGGACAACCCGGCCTGCATGGAATTGCGCTGCTGACTATATCAAGGAAGCATCCACGGCAGAGGACCTCATACTGGATGAGACATTGATTGCGCCCACATCGCGGCGTCAGCCCTATTTCGAATCCTGTAACTTGGCGATGTTGCCGGCGGCCTCATACTGGGATGCATGTGACAAGGCGGTCTGTTATCTCGGCGGGTTTGAGGAGACGGAAAAACAGGAACGGGTGTCTGTTTGGCTGGTTACAGAGATGACGTTTGCAAGGTTGGGCATAGCCGATGGTTCGGAACCCACGGAAGTTCTCAAGGAGATGCTTACGGAGTGTGGGCTGCGGGGCACGTTCACGATGTTCCCCGGGGGTACGGAACTGGCCCTGGTACGCATTCAGCGCATGGCCAATGTAACGCCGGCTGTTTCGGAATCGCATCCGGCCAATTTGGCGGCACCTGGTCTCGAAGACCTGCTGGCCCAACTGATAGCCGAGGGTTACGACGCGGAGAATCCAGGAAAATCATTGGGGGCTTTGCAGCGGGCTATTGGCTTGTGGCCGGCACTATTTATTCATTCCTACTTCACACACATCGGTTCGCTGATTCTCTATGGGGAGACCGATCTGGCAGAATCATATGCCCGTTTCATTCTAGAGCGATTTCCAGGCTTTGGGCCCGCCTATTTCGGCCTCGGAATGGTGTTGGCAGTACAAGGGGAAAGGAAAAGGGCAATACCCTGTTTTGAGGAATCGTTTTCTGCATATTCCGCGCTGGAAGAGACATTCAGGCCCTTTGTGGAAGCCGTATGCGTAAGGGGCGATTTCAGGATGACCAAAGAAGAATGGGCAAGAATACATGGCTTTCCTTTTCCAATATACGGTATCGTCGCAGACCATGTCGTCGCAGACCTGGAACGTCGACAAGACCTACTGCAAGAGGAAGAGGAGATTACGCTTCTCGCGCCGACAGGAGTAGAAGACGGAAGGGAAGTCGTTGCAGGTGCCGATCGAGGGAAGG
>JAKPRU010000432.1 GCA_029557025.1 Candidatus Omnitrophota bacterium
CCCCAGGGAGACGAAGCCTTTCGCAAGGCTGTCGCGCAGGCCGTCCAGGCGAGGAATCACCTCGACTCCTGCAAGACCTACCTGGGCACGATCATCAACCACCTGATGGAGACGCCATGACATCGCCCAACCCTCCGGAGATCCCTCCTCAAGCCATCCAACTTGCGCAGTCTGCCGCAGACCGCATCCGCGCCGCCTACGGGATGGACGACGTGCGCGTGTTCTTGCGGGCGGGGAAGACTTCGTTCGTCGTGAAGTCCGTCGGCCCACTTGCCAACGCACTGCCGACGCCGTAGATTGACGAGACGCCCTTGTAGCTGAGATGGCACAAGCGCTGGACTGAAGATCCAGAGACGCACGTTCGAATCGTGCTGGGGGCATTATATTTTGCATTGTCGGGTGTTCTTTGCGGTTCCACCCGACGCCTTCGCCTAGGCTTGGGTCCAGCCGATGTAGGCTTGCCGGTTCGAATCCGGGGTGGAGGATTTCCAAATCTTCGGGGAACAGGTTGGTACCCTGCCGAAGAATGATCGAAGTCATGGTGGCCCTCTGCGCCATCCTCCGGCCCGAGCTTCGCGGGGTACCACTGGGGGATGTTGCAGGGGGCCTTTTGTTTGGAGAGAAATGAATTTCGATAAATTCATCGAAACGAAGAGGCAGGAGGGTAGCGACTCTGGGTTTGATCCCACGTTTATGCCTGACTTCCTTTTCGACTTTCAGAAGTCTATGGTAGAGTGGGCTGTAAGGAAAGGTCGGGCGGCTTTATTTGAGGATTGCGGAATGGGGAAAACACCGCAATTCCTCGTATGGGCTCAGAATGTTGTTTTCCACACGAACAAACCTGTTTTGATTCTGACAACGCTAGCCGTATCAATCCAGATCGTCAGAGAGGGGGAGAAGTTCGGAATCGATGTAAAGCGATCA
Organism: Candidatus Omnitrophota bacterium; assembly: GCA_029557025.1. Lineage (GTDB taxonomy): Bacteria > Hinthialibacterota > Hinthialibacteria > Hinthialibacterales > JAKPRU01 > JAKPRU01. The sequence goes on from JAKPRU010000432.1 coordinate 925, forward strand.
ACGGACGGATCCATTTCGTCTGACATTGTTGTATCCAATTACGAAAGGTTGCATCATTTCGATTGGACTAGGTTTTCTGGTGTTGTTTGTGACGAGTCATCAATCCTTAAATCGTTCGACGGAGCGATAAAGGACTCCATCACGGATTTTATGCGGAAGGTCCCGTATCGGCTACTGGCGACTGCTACAGCGGCCCCCAATGATTATATCGAACTAGGTACGTCTTCTGAGGCCCTCGGATACCTCGGATACATGGATATGCTTAATCGATTTTTCAAAAATGATCTCAACAATTCAGCCACAAAGCGCATGTATGGGGAGGCCCCGAAATGGAGATTCAAGGGACACGCGGAACGACCGTTTTGGCAGTGGGTATGTTCGTGGGCGCGAGCTATGCGGAAGCCTTCTGACCTCGGGTTTGATGATGGACCTTTTGTCCTCCCGAGGTTGACGGAGAACCAACATTTCGTGCATTCCGAGAATATCGCAGAGGGAATGCTGTTCGCCCTACCTGCATCGACGCTTCCGGATCAAAGGGAAGAGAAGAAGCGAACTGTTGTGGAACGATGTGAAAAGGCGGCTTCGCTGGTTGAGGGGCGAGACTCTTCGATCTTGTGGTGCCACATGAACGCAGAGGGCGACCTCCTAGAAGACATCGTCCCCGACTCCGTCCAAATTTCCGGATCCGATTCAGACGACGCAAAAGAGGAAAAGTTCCTGGCGTTCTTGGACGGTGGCGTTTCGCGATTGATAACGAAACCCAAGATTGGCGCTCTTGGGCTAAATTTCCAGCACTGCGCACACGCAACATATTTCCCATCGCATTCATACGAGCAGTACTACCAAGCAGTTCGGCGAGAGTGGAGGTTTGGACAGAAACGGGAGGTTGTGATTGATATTGTCCATACCGAAGGGGAGAAGAAAATTTTGGCAAATCTCCTTAAGAAGGGGGCAAAGGCCGAAACAATGTTCGTCAACCTGATTGCAGAGATGAACAATGGGTTATCAATCAAGCCGAGAACACCAATCACCAGAAAGATAGAGGTTCCATCATGGATCTAGACCAAATTGTAACGCCGAAGTTCGCCGCCTACAATTCCGATTGCATCGCTGGAATGCAATCCCTTCCACCAGAGTCCATCGACCTTTCGGTATACTCTCCTCCATTTGGGGGACTTTACCACTACAGCAGTGATGACCACGACTTGTCTAACTGCAAGGATTATGAGCAATTCTTCGAGCATTACGAGTTTGTTGTCGAGCAAATTTCCAGGATAACAAAACCGGGTCGATGCTCCGCCGTACATTGCATGGATGTTCCGTCTGGGAATTCTGGAAACGGATCAGACTACTATATCGACTTCCCCGGCGACATCATCCGTCTGCACGAAAAACATGGATTCCTATTTGTCGCACGCCACGCGATATGGAAGGAGCCCCTCTGGGTTCGGAATCGGACCATGCAAAAGAACCTCGCACACAAAACGTGCGTGGATGACTCCCTGGCCGCAGGAGTTGCTTCCGCCGACTACCTGCTGATTTTCCGGAAGAAGGGTCAGAGCGCTATTCCTGTGGCGAATCCGGTAGGTTTCCTGTCGTACGCTGGAGACGATTCGAAGATGCCTGCCGACATCCGACCGCTTCGCGGGATGGGTGGCGACCAGAAGACGAACAAATTCTCTCACTGGATTTGGCGTCGTTATGCGTCTTCGATCTGGGATGATATTCGAATAGGCCGGGTTCTTCCATATCAAGAGGGAAGAGATCCGGACGACGAGAAGCATGTACACCCCCTCCAGCTCGACGTGATCGACCGCGTGATCCAAATGAGAAGCAATGCCGGAGAAACCGTGCTCACTCCTTTCATGGGGGTGGGGTCCGAGGTGTATTCCGCCGTCCGCTCTGGAAGGAGGGGTATCGGATTTGAACTCAAGTCGTCCTACTTCCGCCAAGCCGTGAAAAACCTTTCGGCGGCAGAAGAAGAGTCGATGGATGGCGCCGATCAGATATCGATTTTCGACGAGACCGAACTGTGAGTCGTCGGAACTACTGGTCTAAGATGAACCACGACGACGCGCACCACGCCATCCAGGCCATGGACGACGCCGAGGTTGGCCGGTGGTTCCGTGGGTGGC
>JAKPRU010000434.1 GCA_029557025.1 Candidatus Omnitrophota bacterium
GCTGTCTAGACATAAGCGGGAGGATCCGCTCCAGACGAGGATGCCGGGCGTTCCTGTCAGGATCGGTTCCGGACGATCCGCAGCCGGGCGGCTTCACAATCGACACGATTATCCGTTATCCGGTACGGAAACGCTGGAGGCGCATCGCCTGATAATCGTCGCGGATGCATTACCGCGTCGGTACCGCGCGCGACATCCTCCCGGCTGTCAGCCCGATCCCTTCAGAAAGAAGCTCCTGTGTAAACGTTACGCCTCCGGTTTCGAGGGCCTATTCCATGAAAGCGTATTGTTCACCACTTCGATGAAGCCTGGTCCTGCCTTCTGGTCTCGTATGCCTGCCCGTGCCGGCGCCCGGACAGTACGGGGACTTCGACAGATGTCTCCTCCGGCCGGCTCATGCCGGTCATGATGTGTTCTGATACAGGCGTGTTCAGCGGTTCAGGCTCTTTTCTCGAGGAGACTATCAACGCTTGCTCTCATCCGCACCGTCAGCGGCCGTTCATTCGCGTCTCTGATTCTGTACGCCCCGATCCTGCAAATGGTTTTTTTTAAGGATTCCACGTTGCGTACAGAGAGGGTGCCTCATTCAACGCTGGATAGCCTTTGAGCCGCACCGGGCGGCGCTGTACGGCTCCTGCGGGATAGTTCGGCGGCAGGCGCAGGCCGGGCACCCCTCCATGACAGGGCATCCGAAGGCCGCATCCCGGGGGTGTTCGAAGACCTCGGGCGGTTTGCAGACCCGTTCAATCCTGTTTCGGAATGCCGGGAACATTGAATGAAATACTCATTGACAGTAAAGAATGCATGAAAAAAACAGTTGAATGATAAAAGCCAAAATGTTAATATATTAATAAATTAATAGGTAACAAATAACGGATAATCGGTTTCCATAGGGTTGTTCTGCATTGATTGCTGGAAGGTGGTGGATGGGGACATTCGAATTCTTCTGTCCGGGAAGTTGCTTTTCCGGAAAATCTGAATGCCGGAAGCTCGATTCCGGCGAGTATCTTCCCGAGATGTCCGCGACAATGCGGCGTTCTTCTGAGAAAACCCATCCTCTAAATCCGGCAGCAGGCCCCGGGAATATACCCTTGATGATTGTGCCCGC
>JAKPRU010000438.1 GCA_029557025.1 Candidatus Omnitrophota bacterium
GTCCGGTTTGCGGACGAGCAAGTCTGCATTGGTCCACCGGTGTCCAAGGATTCTTATCTGAACATACCGGCCATCATCAGTGCGGCCGAGATAACAGGGGCTGACGCGATTCATCCCGGATACGGGTTTCTTGCGGAAAACTCCAAATTCGCCGACATCTGTGCGGAACACGGAATCATTTTCATCGGACCGAAGCCGCAGACGATCGACATGATGGGGGACAAGGCCACGGCCCGCCGGACTGCACTTGCAGCCGGGGTCCCCATCACTCCGGGAACGGACATCATCAGGGACGTCGAGACTGGCCTCGGCGAAGCCAAAAAGATCGGATATCCCGTCATCATCAAGGCCACGGCCGGTGGCGGTGGCAAGGGAATGCGTGTTGCCAGGGATGAGGAGGAGTTCCGCAAGTTTTACGAAGTTGCCGGGAACGAAGCTGGCAAGGCGTTTGGAAATCCGGATGTCTATGTCGAAAAGTTCATTACCGAGCCACATCACGTCGAGATCCAGGTTATGGCGGATTCGCACGGGAACGTGGTCCATCTTGGAGAACGTGACTGTTCGATCCAGCGACGGCATCAAAAACTCATTGAAGAAAGTCCTTCACCGCTGATGACACCCGAGCTGCGCAAAAAAATGGGTGAGGCCGCGGTCAAGTGTGCCAGGGCCGCCAATTACCTCGGAGCCGGGACGGTCGAGTTCCTTGTTGACGACAAGCGGAATTTCTACTTTATGGAGATGAATACCAGGATCCAGGTTGAGCATCCGGTCACGGAGTTGCTGACCGGGGTGGATCTCCTGCAGGAGCAGATCAGGGTTGCTTCGGGAGAGAAACTCTCTGTCAGGCAGGAGGATATCAGATTTACCGGACATGCGATCGAGTGCAGGATCAATGCAGAAAACCCGTACAAGGATTTTATCCCATGTCCGGGGAAGATCACCGGGTTGCATTTCCCGGGCGGGTATGGGGTCAGGATTGATTCCCACATTTACGAGGAGTACGAGATTCCGCCGTACTACGATTCGCTGGTTGCCAAGCTCATTGTTCATGGCCGGGACCGGAACCAGGCGATTCAGAGGATGCTGCGTTGCCTGGATGAGTTCATCATTGAGGGAATACGGACAACGATTCCGATTCATCGCCAGATTCTTTCAAATGAGCGGTTTGTTGCCGGAGATTTTACGACGAAATTTCTCGAAGAAGTCACCTTTACCGAGGAGTGAGTGGACTTTTTTCCGGAATCTGATGCGCCGTCATGCCTGTCTGTGGTGACGGCGTGTGTCGTTTCCGGGTTCCTGTTCACTCGCTGCAGACCGTAAGGCACTGCAGTCAGCCTGCCGTGTTTCATCATGCCCATGCAGACCTCTGCTTGACAGCAGGCCTCTTCTTCTGGTAGTTTTCCGGTAGTGAGCACCAAGTGAGGCTGGAATGGCAGGATTTGGCGAGTGGGTAAAAAAAATCTTTGACGAATCACCGGCCCAGATGGCAGGTGCCCTGGCGGGATTTGTCTGCGCCATACTGGTGATAACAATTGGTTTTTGGAATACCATTCTGGTGGTGTTTTTGACCCTGTCCGGTTTTGTTCTCGGATGCCTGATCGAGCACGGAGGCGATATCCGCGCATGTCTCGAGAGATTCGGGAGAAACAGGCATGGCTGATGCGATATCCAGGGATGAGGCCGGCCTGCTGATCGATGAGGGCAGGAGTCTTCTCGCGGCCCGGCGTTTTGCGGATGCCTGGGAGGTGCTGGACAGGGCGTCCCGCCTCGATAAGCGCAATCCAGGGATCCATACCCTTCTCGGAATCGCCAGTGTCTATCAGGAATACCTTGATGATGCGCGGGAGTATTTCGAAAAGGCTGTCGAACTTGATCGTGACTGTGCCGAGGCCCGCTGCGGACTTTCGTACGTGTTGATGCGGCAGGATCATGTGGCCGAGGCCACCGAAGAGCTGTGCGATGTTTTGAAGACCCATCCGCGCCATGCCATTGCCCGC
>JAKPRU010000441.1 GCA_029557025.1 Candidatus Omnitrophota bacterium
CGTACCGGTCTGGAATGGTGACTTCCTGAAGCCAGATGGCTTTGGTGGGAGTGGGGCAGTGTTCCTCACAGACAATACATTCATTATTGGATGCCCAGGGCAGACAGCGCGAGCGATCTACATGCGCAATGCCGATCTTGATCGGATGCCGTTCCTCAACCGTAAGGTTGCGAATCGCACCCGTGGGACACACCTGTCCACACAAAGTGCAATTGTATTCGCAATAGCCGATTTTCGATATGACGACCGGTGTCCAAAGACCCGCGAGGCTGCCCTGCAATGTGGCGGGGTGAATCGCATTGGTCGGGCAAACTTTCATACATTCGCCGCACCGGATGCACTTGGTTAAGAACTCGTTTTCCGGCAGCGATCCGGGAGGACGGATCAGAGCGGGATTGTAAGTCTTGCCCTGCGCAACGGGGGAGACTTTGAGCAGCGCGGTTGCCGCCACACCGGTTCCCATCGCGGTCAGCACGGCACGCCTTCCGAGCGCTGTCTTGGATTTATTCTTCGGATTCTCGTTCATTTTCTTTGATTCGTTTCGATTTTTTGGGCGGCAAAGGGTGACTGATTTCCATGGACCGCCCGAACCATGACCACCGAAAACTGATTGCCCCGTTCGGGCATTGCTTTCGGCAGTTGAAACAGAACAGGCATTCATCCTTTTTCCACTCGCCTGCAAGATGAGGATCGCAGGCCCCGTGGCAATATGCGACACACAGCTTGCAGTGATCGCATTTCTCGAGGTTGTTGTGCAGATCCAGCCGGGATGTCTTTGAGCAAAGGCCCAGCAGCGCCCCCAGCGGGCAGATATACCGGCACCAGAAACGGAAACGCATCAGCGCGAGAATCGCGACGAGGATAAATAGAAGTCCGATCAGCACACCGCCGCTGTATGGTTTCGGGTTTGGCGGCAACACATAAGCGCGAAGAAATGAATAGATCGGCTCCGAAACCACGGTCACTCGCACCGGCCCGATTCCGGGATCGGTATCATACAGCCAGGTAAACAGCGCATCCGCTCCCCAGCTGAATGCCGGATAGATGCTTGTCGCGAAAGTCCGATATAAGAATGGAAGGGGATCAAAAA
>JAKPRU010000464.1 GCA_029557025.1 Candidatus Omnitrophota bacterium
ATATGCTTGCGATACTCATCCAGCGTGGTCGCGCCAATGCACTGAAGTTCGCCCCGTGCGAGCGCGGGTTTCAGCATATTGGAGGCATCCATGGACCCTTCCGCTGCCCCGGCGCCGACCAGCGTGTGCAATTCATCGACAAACAGAATGATATTGCCGGACCGCCGGATCTCTTCCAGAACCGCTTTCAGACGTTCCTCGAACTGCCCGCGATACTTCGTTCCGGCTACCAGCCCGCCCAAGTCAAGTGTAATCAACCGTCGGCCCAGAAGCAGATCCGGGACAACCCGTTGCTCAATCTGTTGGGCCAGCCCTTCCGCGATGGCGGTTTTTCCCACACCGGCCTCGCCGATCAGAACCGGATTATTTTTGGTTCGCCTGCACAGAATCTGAATCACCCGTTCGATCTCATCCTGCCGACCGATAACCGGGTCCAGTTTGCCGAGCCGGGCCAATTCAGTCAGGTCGGTTCCGAACGCATCCAGCGCGGGGGTTTTGCTTTTGCCTTTTCCGGCGGCAACCGCTTCCTGCGGAACGCCGCCCATCAGACGAAGAATCTCACTGCGGGCCTTGATCAAATCCACATTGTGTTCCGCCAGGATACGCGCGGCCAATCCTTCGTTCTCCCGGATAATACCGAGCAGAAGGTGTTCCGTACCGATGAAGTTCACGCCGAAAGCCTGTGCTTCCTGGTACGCAAATTCGATCGCCCGTTTGCCGCTCGGCGAGAGGGGGATCGTGCTGTCCAAGCCGCCGGTTCCTTCACGGGGGATTCGCTTGAGGATCTCACCTCGGAGAGCCTCCAGGTTGAGACCCATGTTCCGCATGGCGGTCGCCGCCACACCTTCCCCTTCGGAGATCAGGCCAAGAAGGATGTGCTCCGTGGCGGCGTGGCTGCTGCCGATGGAGGCCGCCTCTTCCTTGGCCTTCTTCATGACGAGTCGCGCACGTTCGGTAAGCCGATCAAACATCATAATGACATCCGTCCCGCAAACAATAGTCTTGAGATTCAGGATTCATGAATCCTGTTGATTTCCTTCTCTGTATACCGACGAATCCAATCGCGCAGGAATGTGGCCCGGATGGCGTCACGCTCCGTCGTGGTCAGCTTCTTCCCCGCACGCTTCTGCAAATGGGCGGGGCGGCTCTGGATAATTACATCATTAATGGCCGTATAAGGAATGCCCTTTATCAAGCCGAGATCAAGCCCCATTCGCAGCTGAGAGATCAATTCCAGCGCCTCACGGGAATTGAGTACCCGCGCATGAGACAGAAGGCCGAACGCCCGCCAGACTTTGTCCTCCAGGGCCGTCCGGTTTTCCACCCAGAGATCCTGCTGTGTCTTGCGTTCATTATCGACGATCTGCCGGATGATGTTCTCCAGTTTCTCGATGGTCTCTTCTTCGGACGCGCCCAGGGTCCATTGATTGGAAATCTGGAACAGGTTTCCGGCAATCTCGCTCCCTTCCCCCGCAAGCCCGCGTACCGTCAGGCCCATTTGTGTCACCGCAGACAACACTTTCTTGATCCGTTGCGTCATCACCAGGGTGGGAAGGTGGACCATCACGGAACAACGGATTCCGGTGCCGACATTAGTAGGGCAGGCCGTCAGGTAACCATAAACCGGCGAAAAGGCATAATAGATACGTTCCTCCATCTCATCATCGAGCGCATTCACTCTCTGCCAGGCTTCGCGCAGGCTCAGGCCCGATGTCAATACCTGTAAGCGGAGATGGTCTTCCTCGTTGACCATGACACTGACCATCTCGTTACGGCCCACCACGGCATATCGTTCCATCCCGCTCTCGGCGAGTTCCCGGCTGATGAGGTATCGTTCCACCAGGTACTTGCGGTCCAGCGAATCAAGCGGTTCCACGGAAAGGACGGTCGCCCCGTTCATCGAAGGGCAGTCCTGGATCGCCCGAAGAGAGGTCTCCGCGATCCGGCTCAGATCGGAGGAACTGGCCCAGTGGGAAAACGGCATTCCGGTGATATTGCGGGCAAGCCGGACCCGACTGGATACCACAAGATCCGAGTGTTGGCCCGGAGGCGCGAGCCACCCGCATGGCCGTAATAAACATTCAGGTATTTCCTGGTTCATCTCTAACTGCTCACCTTCGTTGACGACAGAGTATACCGATCCGGGAAGGTGTCCGGGGGCGCTGCGGACCTCCATGAATTCGGTGCAGAAACGGGTT
>JAKPRU010000465.1 GCA_029557025.1 Candidatus Omnitrophota bacterium
CGACCGAACCACTGGTGGTATGAAATGGCGCTTGGCGGCTGGTGGCCGATCCGTCTGCATCCAGACCATGAGCCGACTGCGGTTCATCTTTATGAGGGCGACATTCGCGGAACGAGATTGCTTCTGGGATGCCGAGACGGATATATTCGAGAGTTCCATGAATTGGCGAATACCGATGATGGCAAGCCGGTTTTGAGTATCATCGCGCTGGGGCCGTTTAAGACGGATGATTATTCCCGTCAGATTTTGCTGGATATGACAGCGACGATGGCGGAGCGCAGCGGGCGGGTCAGGTGGGAAGTTTCGGTAGGCGACAGTCCGGAAGAGGCGCTTGAGGCGGATGCACAATGGCAGGGCCAATGGTATGCGGGTGCGAACACGACCGATTCGCCAGGGGCCGGTGGCGCGGCGTGTGCGATTCGGATACTTGGAGGATGTAATTTGTTAGTAGAGCAAGACGGGAGTTGTATTGTGACGCAGGACGGGGACTATATCGCCCTGGAGGATTGGGAAGGTTACGGACCCTGGGCGATGGAGAATATCCTGTTAGTGATCGAACGTCGGGGTAGAAGGCAGATCGAGACATGAGAATACCCGTACCGCGATATCTAGGTCCGAGAGTAAGGCGGATGATTCAAACATTCGGGGATGCCTCACAGATGAGGGTGACAGGGGAGGTATTGACAGAATCATCGGACGCGGTGACGAGAAGATACCAGACGGTCTATCCGTTTCAGGCTGGAACGACGGCGGTGTATGTGGGTGGAGTGAGATATGTGGGTGAACAAGTGTATGAGGAAGTTCCGGGGAGACAAGAGATACAATTTACAACTGCGCCGAAGAAGGGATTGAGGATCACGGTCGACTATGAAAAAGCATGAGGTGGATTCGGGATTGCCGATTGAAGAGTGAAGAACGAAGACGCGGAGAGGCAAAAGTCTGAAAAAAGAAAGAGGAAAAAGAAATGTGTCGGACAGGCAAAAGGAAAAAGAAGAGTAAGAGGGGTAAGAAGGGGATCAGGAGATGATCGCACAATTCAGTTACGATCAGATCGCAAGGGTTTGCCATGAAGCGAACCGGATGGTACAGAGGGTGATTGGGGAAACCATGTCGCCGGTGTGGGATGAATTGCCAGAATGGATGCGTGAGAGGAATATCAGTTGGGTCGAGAAAATCTGTAAGGGACTTATGTGTTCCCCGGCAGAAAGTCACGACAGTTGGGTGAGAGAAATGGAATCCCTCGGATGGAAACATGGTCCGATGAAGGACGAGGACATGAAAGAGCATCCATGTCTCGTTCCGTACGAACAGTTGCCGCAAGGGCAGAGGATGAAGGATCAGGTATTTTGGGAAATTGTGCAGCTGATGATGGGGAAGTCATTTTGGGTGGTGTGAAGATGGACGGACACGCACGGATAAAGTGGACCAGACGGACCTTGTGGACGGCGGGGGCGATGCTCTGTGTGTCGATGGTGTGGAGTCAATCATGGTTGGACCTGGTTGATGAGGATCAGATAAAGCAAAAGACGTTGCGGGTTTACAGCACGGCGGAAAAGGGCAAGACATTCTGGCGATACACTATTCCGTGGCCCGATAAGAGAGTGGATTGGGCGCGGGCATGGATTTCGGAGGGGGACCTCACTCCGTATCTGATTTTTTATCCGGGGAACAGGGTGGACTCTCATGGGGCGATTGGCGTACTACTTCAAGACGGCGAAAGGTATTCGCGCGATTACCCTGTAATGATGATCGCTCATCTTGTGGATGCGGCAAGTGCGACATGGAAGGAAGTCGTCGAAGCGAATCAGCCTCAATGGTGGG
>JAKPRU010000493.1 GCA_029557025.1 Candidatus Omnitrophota bacterium
CGCGCCAGCCGATCATGGTCTCGCCCAGCATGAATGCGATGCCCGATGTCGGGCTGCAGGAACTGGCCCCCGCACCCTCCTTTTTGGCGCGCTCGCTCCGACGTTCTCCGAACGCGAACTGCTCCACCGCAAACGCGGCAATTCCATGATCCACGCATTGCAGGGCGAAATCGTTCTGATATTCCCCGTAGGTCTCCCGCATGGTTCCATCCTCCTTGATCCCCACAATGTCGTCCACTCCCCGACCGTGACCGGGCAGGCAAATCATGCAGCGGCCGGGGGACTCGAAACTTTTCGGCAGAAGCATGTAGGCTTTGACCGTGAGGTTCTCGCGGCTCTGAAAAAGTATCTTCTCGCGCGTGTAATTGGGGAAATCTTTCTGTTCAACGATTTCAGGATAGAGATCGCACTTTTCGGGGAATCCGCCGAGGAATTCGACTAATTTCGGGCGCATTTTTTTCTGCCAGGCGCGTGCTTTCTCGGCGGTTTTTGCCGTGAAGGCTTTCGGCGGTCTGGCCTCTTCGATACGCATATTTGTGTACTCTTCACTGTCCAGAACCCGATGAACATCGGCGGCTTTTACGGGAGTCGATGCGCCCGAGCCGAGAGTAATTGCTGTGGCGACAAGAGAGGAGGTTTCGAGGAATTGACGACGGTCCATTTTGTGCACTCCGGATATTTATATTTGGCCGATCAGGATACTCGTTCCTGACAGGTTCGTCAAAGTGGAGAGGCTGGACGAAACGGACATAGCGGCCTGACGCGGTCAGGCGCAGACAGGCAGAGGCGGAAAGGTAGAGGGTGTGGCAAATCCATATTATTTCGCATCATATCCTGCATCTGGTGGTGTGCGGGGTATGGAAGCACAAGACTTGCTATTTTGCAGAGATTTGTGCCTCTTGCATTGGCACGGAAATTACTTCCGGTGCAATTTTATTGCGGAAAATGCAAAAAAACGGTTGATTCCGGCGGCAAGGAGGGTATAATGGGCACGGGTAGTTCTGTCCGAGGATGGGATACCCATGTGGTTCTCAGTTGGCGGCGTCCCAGATAGACGCTCCCATTTTGATTTGCCGAAGGGCACTGCGATGTCTCCAGGGTTTACGCCCCGTCACGGGGCAGCGTGGCTATTGCTATTTGTAATCGGCTTTGGGCTGTTCAGCTCCATTGCGGCGGCCCAGCACATCCCGATTACATCCACCGCCAAGCCGGAAGGTCCCTCCTCCGAACCGCCGGGCGATTATTCTATCAATCTGCAACTGCTTTTTGTTCTGACCGTACTGGCCCTGTTGCCCTCGCTTCTGATTTCGACAACATCCTTTATCCGAATCTCAATTGTTCTGGGATTTCTGCGCAGGGCGCTTGGGACCCAGCAAACCCCATCGAACCAGATCCTTGTAGCGATCTCCCTTTTCCTGACAATTTTCATCATGTCCGGGGTATGGGAGAGGGTAAACCGAACTGCCATACAGCCTTACCTGCGGGGCGAAATCAAGGCCATTCACCCGGGCGAAGAAGCCCCCGATCTGTTGGACGGGAAAGCGGAACGGGAGATTCTTCCGTTCGAGGTGATGGTCCGAAAGTCCCTGCTGCCCATCCGTGAGTTCATGTGGTATCAGCTGGGCAGTTCGGGTTCGGAGGTGGCGATGTTCATGGTGATGGCGCGTCTCCCCAAACCCAAAAACATGGACGAAGTGCCCACGGTGGTTCTCATTCCAGCCTTCATGCTCAGCGAGCTGAAAAAGGCGTTCATCATGGGATTCATCATTTATATTCCCTTTGTTGTTCTCGACATTGTGACGGCATCGGTGACCATTTCGATGGGTATGTTCATGCTGCCTCCGGCGCTGCTGTCGCTTCCGTTCAAGGTGATGCTGTTCACGATGATCGACGGGTGGACGCTGCTGGTGAAGGCGCTCGGATTCTCATTTTATCAGCACATGCCGATGGGATAGGCAAGACACGAAAGGATGATGCGCGATGCAGATGGGTATCAGCATGGAACTCGTTATTCAGCTGGGACAGGAAATGTTGTTCAATTCCCTGTTGATTGCGTTCCCGATGCTGGGGGTGGCGCTGGTGGTAGGAGTGCTTATCAGCATTGTTCAGGCGGCGACACAAGTGAATGAGCAGACACTCACGATTGTCCCGAAGCTGGTGATTGTGGGAGCCGTGATGGTGTTCTGCATGCCGTGGATTCTGAATGTGCTGATCGGTTACACAATCAACCTGTTCAATATGATGCCGATGTTGATCGGGGACTGATCTTGATAAGAAGGCGGACGGCAGTTGGAACCATTCTTGCAGATATCGCAGGGGCCG
>JAKPRU010000497.1 GCA_029557025.1 Candidatus Omnitrophota bacterium
CAGGGACGCCTGTCCTACTGATCCCAGACGACAGGCAGGGACGCCTGTCCTACTGATCCCAGACGACAGGCAGGGACGCCTGTCCTACTGATTCTACACGACAGGCAGGGACGCCTGTCCTACTGATCCCACACGACAGGCAGGGACGCCTGTCCTACTATGGGGACGGGGAGGGAGGACTACACCGCATTGCGCGGCCAGAAAGAGAGAAGAATATCATCCAGGTGCGCTCGCCAATTGCCCCAACTGTGGCCTTCGGGATGCTCGTTGTAAGTGAAAGAGCAACCCTGGGCGGTCAACAAATCCCGCATCCGCCGGCTCTGATCCAGCAGATTCATCTGCGGATTGGTCTCGAACATTCCCACATCAAAATAAAATTGCAGGGTCTTGCCCCCACCGTTCTCTACCATCCGGAACACACGATCGTCCGAACCGAAGTACACGGACTGCCCGGCTACCTTGCCGAAAATCTCCGGGTATTTCAGCGCAGTCTGAAACGCGGCTAACCCACCCAGGGAGGCCCCCATAATCCCGCAGTTCTCACGATCCTTGCACACATCATAACTCGCCCGCAAATACGGTACGAGCTCCTCCGCTATAAATCGGGAATAAGCCTCGTTTTCATAGTCCGCTTTGCGGTCCGCCGGTTCGACAAAGACCAGTACCACTCGTCGAATCTTCTGTTTCTGAATCAGAAAGTCAACAACTCTTGGAAAATTGGCTAACCGAATGAACTCCGCCCCATCCTGGACAATCAGGAACGGATGCGGCCCGTATTCACGACCGTAAGCCGGCGGCAGATAAATCGAAAGCGCGCGTGTCCCCGACAGAATCGTGCTTTCGAACACCATTTCCTCCAGGACTCCTTCCGGTACATCATCCGGCACATTCAATTCATCCGGTTCCTGATATTCCGGCATGGCGATCTCAGAGTTGGGGCCGGATTCTCCCTCGCAAGTTCGGGGATTGCGCGGGTCCGTCATCCGCTTACCGTTATCTACAATTTGGTAATCCAGGCGCGCATTCAGGGGAAACTCTTTTGTCAGGAAGTAGTAATCGGTTTTGGGGATCGACTGAAGAATATCCGCGCCGGCATCCCAGGCATTCCAGTCGCCTGCCACAGCAACCGTACGATTCGGCGTCGCTTTGTAGAAAAAGAAGCATTTTGCGCCTTCATAAACCGGCATGGTCTTGCCGCTGAGAAGTGTATCCAGTGCGACCTGTGCTTTGGAACTTTTCCCTTTCAGAATCCGGTCCAGACGCTCGCTGAACGTAACCGGCTCTTTCGGCGGCTCCTTCGGTCGGAACCATGCGCAGCCTGTGGTCAGAAAAGAAACAAAAAGGGAAACGCAATATATTCGAGCCACGAGAACAGAGAATCTCATCGGTAAACTCACCCGGATTGTTATCTCGACATTTCGGAATGGTGGAATTATGCCGCCGCCCGTTTTTTTTCATGACAGAATCGTTGTGATTATAGTATAAACGCCGTCCATCGACAGGCAGGGACGCCTGTCCTACTGATCCCAGACGACAGGCAGGGACGCCTGTCCTACTGATCCCAGACGACAG
>JAKPRU010000499.1 GCA_029557025.1 Candidatus Omnitrophota bacterium
CGCATCAACCGGTTCCTGGACAGTGTGCAGGAGGGCGGTCTGTTCCAGGGGAGGGATCGGCTCAATCTGTTCGATATTGAACGCCCCCATTCCCACAGACGCATCGCGCCCATAACCGGACAGCGCCACGTCTCCCAGCAGATTTCGGAAACGTTCCAGGTCGAACTGGTGCAGAGCCGCATAAACGGTAAGGCGGATTCCGGGTTGGTAGAACGTTTCTCCCCGCTGAAACAGACCGCCCTCCTGCACACTGTCCAGGAACCGGTTGATGCGGACCCGCACCCGGATCTTGTCCCTTGTATGGCGCTCAGGGCAATATCCTTTAAGAGACTCATCGACCGCGGTTGCGGAGATCCGATCTCGTATGGCTTCCAGGGATGATTTCGGCAGGAAGCGAATCTTCTTTCGGCGTTTGAATTCGGTGGCCTCTTGCCTTGAAACCTTTCCGGGCCGGGGGACAGGAGTTAAGACGGGCCGGGGAAGTACCGCTTCGATGAACCCGTCACTGAGCAGAATACGTGGAGCCTGTTCCTGTTCATTCAGGAACGTTTCCAAGGCTTCCGATCCTTCACGGTAGCGCATGGCCCAACACAGATGTCCGAAGAGAGTATCACCCAGAACGGGAGTCCCGAAGGCGGTTTCTGGCACGATGGTGATTCGGTAATGGTCCATTTCAATCCCATGGCTCTCCGTCCAATTGGAGATTGTCGATTTTTACTCGTCCGCACCCCCGGCTTCCGTACCCGCCGAGGGCGTCATTTTCCAGCGCCCGGATTCCTTCTTTCACCTTGTCCAGCAGTTCCAGGTCCCGCTCGCCCCCGTCGTCATCGATGGAAAAGACCCGGTAGGTCATTTGCAGATCGAAGACAGTCCCGGCGGGAACCCGTTCGAGGGGCCGAGGATTCGCCATGGCAGTGACACGATTGATGGCGTTTTCGCTCTTGATTTCCACAAGATAAGAAGCGATTGCGCGACGCCGTGTCATGGCTTCCGGCGAGAAACCCTCGGACTCGATGGATTTTTCATCGGGAAAGAACTTGTGCTGCTGCATTTCGCTGAGGAATCCCCTGCTGATTCGAGCGTCGCGAACGATCAACCGTGTCGGGCCGGTTTTTCGTTCGCGGTCAGCGCTGACGCCGAAAATCCGACAGACGAGGCATTCCGGGTCGCCGCACTTGCAGGGATCACCTTTTGAAGAGATTTTCCCTTCTCTCCACTCCAGGAGGGAACGAATCTTCCCCTTGAGAGAAGAGCCGGGGATGTACGGTTCGCTGGTATAAGGATCTTTCACGATGGGATTGTCCATGCCGCCGATCTCAATCGTGTCGGAACCGGCCCCGATGTGAAGACCCGTGAGAATCACCAGATCGCCTGTGATGTTTTTGTGTTCGATCAGTTGTATCTTCATTTTCCTCCCTCCCCGTAGAAGTAGCCGACGACCGCCTCGAAACAGAGCACGAATGCCTCGAAGTTCGCTTCGCTTTCTCCCACGGAATCGACCATTGTCTCTATGTAGGTTCGGAATTCATCGGGAACTTTTTTCACTTTGCTATCTCGGGTTTTTGGGCAAGCATAAGCCACTTTGGATTTCAGAATTCGAATCAAGGGTAAGGTTTTCTGGAAACCAAAGGCTCGGACCCGTTCGCGAAGAGATTTCACCTCTCCATAGAACCGGCGAAGTTGATGGCTTGATAGCTTCGGATCACCATTAAGAAAATCTGTTGCCCATTGACGAGCGTTGTTTTCCACCAGTTCCCTGCGAATCGCTCCGGTCTCGGAGTCAATGAATTCAATTTTCTCACGCGGTGGAGCGGCGGGATTGGGTTGTCCGCCTGGGGGTCTGTGTTGCGCTTGGGCTTGGGTATGTTGAGGCTGTCCGCGGTCACGCGGGTTTCCCCCGCCTTTGCCGGGCTTTCTTGGCTTGAAGTGGTCTCCGTAAGGGTCAAACGGCGTCATGGCGATGTCCTCCTCGGTGCCGATACAGCACCTCATATATGGGTATATGGATTTTCTTGAGAAGATCCGGATCCGCGGCCAGTTTCCGCAGTTCCCGGAGTTCGCTTTCATTGACAACCTTGCCATCTTTTACTCTACGGATGTTGCGCGCGATGTCATACTGCATGTGAGAATGGTAGAGCAATCCCCGCAAGACTCCTTTTTCCGCCTCCAGGCACATTTCTCGATAGGTGAGAAGACGGTGCAGAAAGGAGGTCCGGACCTTTGATTCCGGGTCTCTCAGGGCCGAATCGAAGAAATCTTTCCATTTATTGAGTTGGGAGAGTTCATCCCAGGGGATCGGGGTATTGAACAGCGTGATCCGGTTCCTGCCTGTGTCTTTTGCCAGGTCGAGGGCTTCCTCGGCGGCCGTTGCCGCTCGACGGATGGGGTAGCCGGAATTGCAGAAATACAGCCCGGCGGAGATGGTAATGACCGGGTTTTGACATGTGTACTCTCGGAAATCCTGATACATCTGCTGGGCGAATTCGATCATGGTATGCCACGGACCCACCAGGAAAAGGTCGTCCCCACCGGCATAGACGGTATAGATCCAGGGGAATTTGTTGCGTATGAGGTCTTGCAGGTGGCCGACAAAAAACTGGTGCAACAAGCGGCTCAGGGAAGCGTATCGTGAAGCAGAAACCCGTTTGCCAAGTCCCAGACCGAAAATGAGGCCCAGATTATCCACATCGGCCTTCAGGATGCCGATCAATTCCCGTCCATGTGGCTTTCCATCATCTTCTTTTTCCAGGGAGAGTTTCCCCAAACACTCGAAGGTTCGAGGCATTCCCGGATGGATTCGATTCTCCCCGGAATCACCTCCGACGTCGCATTTCTTTTCGGGATACTGCTCGGCGTACATCTCCCGGCAAAACCGACATTGCCCGTCCTCCAGATCGTCCTTCTCGAACTTGGGAATGTAATTCGCCACGTGGCGAACTGTCCAGGGTGTTCCCTTATCGGAGTATCGCAACCGCTCAAC
This sequence comes from Candidatus Omnitrophota bacterium, assembly GCA_029557025.1. GTDB lineage: Bacteria > Hinthialibacterota > Hinthialibacteria > Hinthialibacterales > JAKPRU01 > JAKPRU01. Next base: position 2,981 of record JAKPRU010000499.1, read on the forward strand.
CAGAAACGCATCCCGGACTTTTATCCAAGTATCCCCGCACAATTCAACTGTCATATTGAACGGCAGTTCGACAAGCCGGTCCGCATCCCCGCGTTCCGTTCTCCAGACGAGAGACTCCGTGCCGGGGAGATATCTCCCAATTGTTTCGATTTCCCTGTTTAATGAAGAAGAAGCATCCAATTCGGAAGGTTCCATTTCCTCCAGTTCCGGCCCCCTCGGATAGAAGTTCACAACGAACGCTTGAGGATTCCAGGCCTTGCCGGAATCTCTCAACGCAAAGGAAAGTTTGGCGGTTTTCGCTTTCTCCAGGGCATGGTTCGAAGCCTGCAGGATTCTCCGTTCAAACAACTCCACCTGAAAATCTCCGCCGCAGGCTTCCACTTCATCACTCAAGTTGAGGGTCAGTTCCCCGCCGTATCGCCTGATCAGGTATTGATCCAGCTCGCGGCGTATTTCTTCCACAAGCACTCGGGTTTGTTCGAGGTTGGGAGCAAGAATCAGGAATTGCCCTGCCGCTTCACGAAAGATGACCGAAGGCGGCAGGTTGAGGGCATGAATGATATGAAGCGCTGTTGCCTGGCTGATAGATCCCACCAGGAATGATCGTGCGCGCAACCGTACAGCGGCCCGTTTGGGAGGCTCGGCCTCTTGTCCGAAAATGAATCCTTGAATCCCCGACACATCCCCTGCGATCATCCGGAATTTCTTTTTTTCGTTGTCCTTTATATCGAGTTCATTCCACGCCTTCTGTTCCTCGTGAAACCGAGCCAGGACCGCCGCAATCCCCGCTGTTGTTACGAGATGGTCGTACAGGGAAATATCAGGTAAGTCCTTTACAGAACTGGGGATACACCACGTATATTGCTCAAGGAGAGACATCCAGGCCATGTGGCGGTCCCACTCGCTCGGATGATCCAGAACCGCCAACTCCTTGGCTTCCTTCGTAAACTGGTCCCACAGGATGTCGAATGGAAGGTCTCGACCTTCCGGCGGATGTATCTGTTCCTTTTTGCGGGGAAAGGTCTGCTTGTTTTGAGCATCCAGAATGGTAAGGCCGTAGCGATATTCGGGGTCAGACACACGAGTTTCTTGAGAATCGCCGTCGGATATCCGGATGCTTTCGAACAAGGGTCGAAGATAGGTCGTGCGGTAAGCGCCTTTTCCAGTGGATTCTTCTTCGCATTCCGTCCGATCAAAGCCAGCCGAAAGCCGGTCAGCTACGGCAATGATCCATTGTTCCGAAGAGGAAGGATTGTGATGACGAGATGCCAGGGTCGCAGTATTCTGGCTTGGCGAAGCCGGATCGTCCCAAGGAAATCGAAGGCGCACCTCATCGAAGAATTGCCTTGTGTGAAGAGCATGAGAATAGCTCCAGGGCTTGTCCTTGTCTCTTGTTCCGATGATGGTCCCAAGCCCGGAAACGATGACTTGGTCCGCATGAGAATAGCTCCAGGGCTTGTCCTTGTCTCTTGTGTGCCAATATCTCTCTTGCGGTTCCCGCGTCTCGTGGCTGATTTCAACCTGCGCCCGCTGAGAGAATTTCCCGATGTCATGAAGAAGCCCGGCGAATCCGAAACGAAATGCGATGCTCATTTTGTTCATCCATCTTGAATCTTGTATTGTCCAAGACCAAATCCGGCGTTTTTACCCAGATGGGTAACCTCGCCCGCCCGCAAGAATGGCAGAAAAGGTTTAATCGGCCCCTCGAACGTGACTGAGCCGATGAATCCACCCAGACTCATTTTGGTTCTTTGACGGTTTGAATAGCGTTGCCAGTCGTGCCAACGCAGGTCAGAGGAGAGGGTTTTCACCTGGCCGGCCAGGTCAAGCCAGGAGTCGTATCTGAGATTCAATGAATCCGTTCCGTAATAGTGTTCGAGAGCCGATAAGCGACGGAATAGTGTCCGCATCAGAATCTGAAAGGACAAATCCGGAACGAGTTGGCCGTCCATCTTCAGCCTGCAGGGCGTAAGGAATTCCAGGGACAATTGACTGAACGGCATTGGAAAGGCATTTGGATAGGTCGGGAAACTCCCTTCGAGAAGAGAAGATGTCCGGTCAACGGGTGTGATTTCCTCATCACCATCTTCGAAGACAAGATGAGGTTGACCTGCCTCCAGGAGTGCCCAGAATCTAAGCAAACGGAAAGGAATCCGTCTCGCACCAAATCCGCGCAGCCCCATTTCACGGAACAGATGCACCACATAGGGAAGGTAATTCCTTATGTGTCCCAAAAGGGTAATTCCCACGCGAAGAAGATCATCCTCATGGACTTTCTTCTGCAATAGCGGCTCCGGTTCCAGGATAAGGCCGACAGGAATGGCACGGTTTGT
>JAKPRU010000506.1 GCA_029557025.1 Candidatus Omnitrophota bacterium
TCTTCCCGAGAAATTCCCCCAAGGAAGCAAAATGCTCAGATACGAGCTGTCTGTAGTCGATATGCCTCTCCGCTGTTTCCTCCAATAGACTAAATGCCTTTTCAACATTTCCCGACCGTCCAAGACTACGCGCGAGTGCAAGGCACGTGTCCGGATGTTCCGGTTGTATCTGATGCACGGCCGCATATACCTCAGCCGCTTCACCCCATTTGCCGTTGGATTCCAGTATTCCACCCAATCGCGTACCTGCGAACCAATTATCGGGATGCCGTGAAAAGACGTCCCTCCAGAACGACTCCCTGGCTTCAGAATCCTTGCGTTCCTCAAATAGTTGGTCCACTTTCGTCGCCGTATCGGGAAGGAGTGGCTGTAACCGCAGCGCGTCCTGAAAGCATTGCAATGCCATGTCCGACTCACCGCGAACGAGATACACCTGTCCAAGCCTGAGGGGATACACGGCTTCCTCCGGATCGAACTCACGGGCCGCCACGTAAGCCTTCAAGGCCTCTTCCGTCTTCCCCGCCTCGTACCATCGCGTTCCGGCGTTCGCAATGTCCAGCGCGGCAATCTTGGAAAGTCCGGGATAGTATTTGACCCGTGCCTTCCACCTCGCATCATATATTTCAGCCGAAACGTCTTCGAGCAAAGGTTCCACCATACCCGGCGAAACCGGGTGAAAAGCCTGCAGTTCATCCATTTTCCAACAAGAGGCCTGTTTCGTTCCCATTTTGCCCGATGTCCGGATGTCTTCAGAGCCGCGAAACCTTGCCCGCAGATGCCTTTCGCATTCGCACGTTTTGAACCATTGAAAATACCTCCGGTCATCAGGGACCTGCACCAAGGGGAGCATTCTTACCTTTTCGATGTCCGATACCCTGAACATGCCCGCAAAGAATCCCTGATATTCCTTTGGAAACGAAATACCTTCGAACTCGCCCCGCGCCCACCATTCCTGACCGATGTCGGCGCCGGCATCCTGTATTCTTCCCCTGAAGGCAGGATAGGTCCGGAGGAAGTCCCGCCATAGATCAGGATTATCACTAGTACCTGTTTCATAAACCGGGAAAAAGAATGTGGTTCTGCCTCCCCGCCCATCCTGAACTCCCTTTATGATGATATCCTGGCTGAGATCATTAAGTACGCGGGTCCGATTGTATCGAAGCCTCACAGGTATGTCCCGCCCGTGTGTTTCAAAAACCACGGCCACATATTCCCAGG
>JAKPRU010000512.1 GCA_029557025.1 Candidatus Omnitrophota bacterium
TCCTGTGGAGGCGGCCACTTGGCAAAAACCGGAGAACCGGCCTGTGTCGGGGTCAGCGACTGGCAGTCTCATTTCCAATATCAATATGACTACAGGGTAAAAGAGACCTCCGGCCTCGACCGTGACGCGGAGCCGGTGACAGTCACATTGAGCGCGAAAGCTCGCGAGGTCTCCGACTGGCAAAAAGAGGTGCGTGTTCTGCGCGTCTGCCCTTGCGGGAAAGAACAGCCGGTCCCGTTCCAGGTGTACGGTGTAGTCGCGGCTCAGAAACCTCTCACGGAAGACATCCGCTCCGAGAGCGCGAATGTTGTTTTTCTGGCCTCCTGCCCGGCAAACGAAACAGTGACCTACCGCCTTCTGTGGTGCAAGAAAGACTCGGCCGAGTTGCCGACTGCGGCGCTGGAACGCCCCGTGGAGGTCTACGGCACTGCTCCGGGGATCAACGTAAAGAACCGATACTATTCGATCATGCTGTCTCCGAAATGCGGGGCCATGATCTCCGCGCGCCGGATGGCCCAGAGTCCCGACAAAATCATCGACTTCTATCAGAACATCCCCATCCATTTTGTCGCTGATATCTGGAGTCCGCCGGAGCGATGGGATCACGATTATGACTGGGATACTCCTCCACACCAGGAACTGATTCAGGGACCGTTGATGGTCAAGTACACCCGCTGGGGACCGATGAGTTTGTACAAGGACGTGATGGTGTATTTGACATACACGTTTTATGCGGATGTGCCGTATGTGGAGGTGACTTCCATGATGGAGTTTACCGAGAACCGCGCGGCGCGCGCGGTGCGCATGGGCGAAATCGTGACCACCCATCTGGAGACACCGGACCGTGAGGCAAAGCGAAAGCAACCGCTGGTTCCGACCTTTACCCATTACGCCTGGCCGGAAGGAGAAGGCATGGCGGTGTGCGATATCGCCGCTCATCTGAACGAAAACCACGAGGCGGAAATGCCCGGCCTGGAGAAAGGCGCGCTGGCGATCCTGGATCGCGATGTCCCTTGGGTCGCGGCCTACCATGCGGAGAACAAGTACGGAATGGCCTCCCTGCGCAAATCCCATTTCACGATGAATAAATTCGGCGGCCCTGTGCCCCATACCGTGCCGTGCACTTACCTCGGCCAATACGGATGGGGGTTCACCTATTGGTCCCGCCCCGAAGTGTATCCGTTCGGCGCACGCCAAACCCCACTAGACAGGAATACAGTTGTTGCAACGGGTACGGTATTCGGAAATGAGGAAGCATTGCTCCTATTCGATCCTCAGGACGATCTCAACGAAGTCAAGGAGTTCTATACGCGATTCTTAAATCCATTGAAACTCCAATTCAAAGGCACAGGACCGTGGTGAGAAATTTTTTCTTTACGATCCGCTCTATCTATTCCATCACCCAGGCCGCCCGATGACTCCAAATCCTGACGAAACACTGAAAACCGAGGTCATGCAGCATCTGTGGGCACAATACGCCGGTATTCTGACCGAGAGCCAGATCGAAAAACATTACCGCACTTATGTGGACACTTTCGAAGCGGAGAAGATGTTCCGGCATCTTGATTCAGCGCTCGATGGTCGAATGCCGAAAACTCTTCTGGACGTTGGATGCGGATTCGGATCGTTTGTTCTTGTCTGTCGAAACAGAGGGATTGAGGCCATTGGAGCGGAGCTGGCCGAATTCGACATCCGTTTCGCGCACAAGCGATACGAGGTCTCCCGCGCTCCGGGTGTGTCCGACTCGGTTTATGTCCGGGCGGACGGTCTGAATCTGCCGTTCCCGAGGGATTCATTTGAAGTGGTGACCCTGTGGAACCTGATCGAGCATGTCCCGGACTATCGGCAACTGATCCGCGAGACCTATCGCGTTCTCAAACCGGGGGGATTGCTGATCCTGATGGGGCCGAATTACGCGGCGTTTCGCCGCGAGGCCCATTATCATCTTCCGTGGTTCCCGTTGCTTCCGAAGCCTGTGGCGCGTTTGTACCTTCGGCTGTGCGGACGAAACCCGCGATTCCTGGACACATCCATTTTCTATTGCACCAATCGGGGTGTCCTGAATGCCTGCCGCGAAACCGGGTATCGTATCCTCGTGCCGGGAGTCGATAAGATTCTCCATCCCGAATCCTGTCGTTCGAACAAGACCCGGCGGATTGCGGAATGGACGAAGCGTCTTCATATTCAGTCGATCGTGAATTCGCTTCTGAGCGCACGGCATTCCTGTCCGTTCAAACCGACAATTCTCATTCGTGCGAAAAAGGATTGATCGCATCACCGGGGAGATTCCGTAGACTGGACTGAAACATGGCTCATCCGCTTTATGTATGGCTTCGAAAAAGAATCCGACTGGATATCTTCAACATCACCTGCGGGGATTCCCATCTCGGCCAACTGCTGAAAGATCTCCTTCGGCAATACAAATACACGGTCGGATTCATTATCGCATTAAACTGCATTGCGGCGCTGTTCGAGGGCAGCACCATGGGGGCGCTGCTGCTGGCTTTGGATGTGCTGTTGGGGGAAAAGACCGGCCCCGCGCAAGACTCACTCAGAATCGTGCAGTCTTTCCTGGTAACGATAGAAGAACGATTCGGGCGCGGGGGGATTTTCGCGTTTTATGTCGGATTGGCGGTTCTCAGTCAATTGCTGCGAAGCGGATTTCAATTCCTCGGTCGTGCGGCCACGGCGTATCTCCAGGCCTGGTGCGAACAGGACCTGCGTTCCCGTGTGTTTCGCCAGTTCTTCTCGATTCGCTACGATCACGTCGTCAAATACAAAATCGGCGATATGGCTCTCTATACCCACCAGACCAACGGAATGGTGAATTATCTCGGCTATTTGAATGCGCTGGTTTCGGACTTCCTGATTCTAGTCACTTATGTTTGCGTGCTGCTCTGGATCTCCTGGCCGATTACCTTGCTGGCAGTTGTGACACTAGGGTTGCTTTCTCTCGGCTTGTCTCGGGTGATTCGGGTGGTGCGAAGTGCCGCGACAGAGTTTGTCAAGGCCACGGTTCGGATGAATGAGCAGATAGTCGAATACCTTCAGGGCATCCGTACCGTCCGGGCTTTCGCCCAAGAGGAATATGTGCAGGGATTGGTGGACGAAACCCTCCGAGAAGCCATGCTCGCAAATCGCAAAAGTCTGGTCTGGGAAGCGACCATCCTCCCCTTGGTGGAATGTCTGACCGTGCTTTGCGTGGCCGCGCTGCTGATTTTTTGTTATTCACTGTTGGATGTGAATGAGCAGGCGTGGCTGCCGCGCCTGGCTGTGTATGTGTTTGTGGTCTACCGCCTGATGCCGCGAGCAGGAACCATCAACTCAAACTTAGCCGCCCTGAAAAGACTCTACCCGACTGTGAGCCGGGTCGCAGCGATTCTTCGCCAAGACAACAAACCCTACATGCAGGACGGCGGCAGGGACATTCGGAGTCTTCAGGATGGAATCGAGTTTCGCAATGTTACATTTCGGTATGACGGAACGGCTACCCCCGCTGTTCGGGACCTTTCCTTTTTCATCGCCAAGGGAACCATGACCGCGATTGTGGGCGAGTCGGGGGCGGGCAAATCAACGGTACTGGATCTTATTCTGCGCCTGTATGATCCCACGGCAGGAGCAATCCTGGCGGATGGGATTCCATTACCGGAATACGATCAGAAGGCATGGCGAAATCTCATCGGTATGGTCAACCAGGACATTCACATCTTTAATGCAAGCATTCATCAGAACATTGCATTCCGGCGGCCCGATGCGGATCGCGAAGAGGTGGAACGCGCCGCGCGCATTGCGAACGCGCATGAGTTTATTCTGGAATTGCCGAACGGCTATGACACCGTGGTGGGTGAGCGTGGAATGCGACTTTCCGGCGGCCAG
>JAKPRU010000513.1 GCA_029557025.1 Candidatus Omnitrophota bacterium
CTGCTTCGGATATATGTGGATGCCGGGGTGACCCGGTTCAAGGCGAGTTCCGTCGCGGAAGCGGAAAAGGCTGTGATACCGGCGGGCGCAAAAGACATTCTGATCAGCTATCCGCTTCTGGGGCCTTACATCTCAGATTACCTGGACTTGTGTGAGCGGTTCCCGAAAGTTCGACTATCCACGCTTGTTCCCAACCGGGAATGTGCGGACGCGCTTTCGAACGAAGCGCAGAAACATTCGCGTCGAGCGGACGTTTTCCTGGATATCGACCCATACATGCACCGCACGGGTGTCGGATTCGGAGAAGCCTTGTACCGACTGGCTGAGACCGCGCAATCTCTGCCGGGCTTGCGCATCGCGGGGCTTCATGCGTACGACGGGCACATCCATCACGACAATCCTTATGCGCTCAATCTCTATGCCGAGAATCTTCTCCGGCAGTTGGATCAAGCCGTAAGCGAACTGGGGAAACGGGGAATCGGAGTTGAGGAAGTTGTGACTTCATCCTCCATAACTTTTGCGGCTGCCTCGGCAGCGAATCGAAGGCGGTTTCCGGCTTATCGATGGAAGCATACGGTTTCGCCGGGGACTTGTGTTCTCTGGGACTCCAACTACAACGACTTGCAGCCGGGGCATTTTGAATACGCCACGGCGGTAGCCGCGCGTGTAGTGGATGTGATCAACCGCGACGGTGAGCAGATCATTACGACAGATGCCGGAGTAAAAATGGGACTGTCGCCGGATATCGGTCCGGTACACGTGACAGCGTTCGAGGGATATGCCGCATTCGGCGGTTCGGAGAGACACGGAACGTTTGTGTGGCTGGGGCATGACCGCGCGACCTGGAAGCCGCTCGATTCATCATTGCGGAAATCCGTGGGGGATATTGTTTTGCTGTTCCCGCGCCACGTCTGCACCACGGTGAACCAGTACGATTATGGGTACATGGTGCGAAACGGGCGAATTGCAGAAAAGATCTGTATTGTGGGGAGAGATGGGTAAGCCTCTCTACAGCAACTTGATCTTCGGCTCCGCACCACAGGCGGCGCAATCGGGGTCGCGAGAGATCGGGACCTCGCGGAAGGCCATTTTCAAAGCATCGTAGACCAGCAATCTGCCGACCAGCAGATCACCCAGACCGAGCAGGAACTTGATCGCTTCCGTGGCCTGGATCGTTCCGATGACCCCCGGAACCGCACCCAGGATTCCGGCTTCCACAGGC
>JAKPRU010000524.1 GCA_029557025.1 Candidatus Omnitrophota bacterium
CCGGGATTCCGGCTTTCGCCGGAATGACAGGGCGCAGGACCGGGAGTGCGGATTTTGCCGGGATGACGGGGCGCAGGACCGGGATTCCGGCTTTCGCCGGAATGACAGGGCGCAGGACCGGGAGTGCGGATTTTGGCGGAATTACAGCGCGCAGGACCGGGATTCCGGCTTTCGCCGGAATGACGGGATGACGTCTTTTCCGTGGAGGCGATACTCTCTCTGCTTCCGGGAAACGGTCCGGGTGCGGGCCTTCTCACATTCCGCATACCCCCATGTTTCACGTGAAACATCCCCCCTTATCCGAACAGGAGAGTCTCCAAGCCGTAGAAAAACCCGCCCCGCTTCATCATCTCGCGGATGCCCATCAGGACTCCAGGCATGAAACATGATCGGCTCAAGGTGTCGTGACGGATTGTCAGGGTCTGCCCCTCACTGCCGAAAATGACCTCCTGATGAGCGAGAAATCCTGTCAGTCGTGTACTGTGTACACAAATTCCCTCCACCACTTTCCCGCGCGGCGCTTCTCCAGCTCCTACAGGCAGCTTGACGCTCACTCCCGCATCCCTCCATGCCTTTGCGATCAATTCCGCAGTCTTGATTGCTGTGCCGGAGGGTGCATCGGCCTTTTTCGCATGGTGAAGCTCCATGATCTCCGCCTCGTGCATGAACTTCGCCGCTTCCTCCGCGAAATGCATCATTAAAACGGCTCCAAGAGCGAAATTCGGCGCGATCAGAATCCCCCGTTTGCGGTTCGAGGCCCTCTTTCCCACTTCCCCGATCTGTTCCGGCTTGAATCCGGTCGTCCCGATAATCCCCGCGCAATCGGTCTCCAGGATCTTTAAAACATTATCCATGGCGGACGTGGGAACCGTGAAATCGACAACGGCCTCTGCGCCTGTCTCGCGAATGGTCGCCAGCAGATCATCCCCCAAATCGCACTCGCCTACCAGTTCCATATCGTCAGCCCCTCCAACCGCCAGAACTGTCTCCTGCCCCATCCGCCCCTTCGCACCATTTACAACAACGCGGATTTTTTTCATCTTTTTCTCCTATACTTGCACGGTTCTGTTCTTCGATACACAAAATAAGATAGAATGGCCCTGCCCGTCAATCCGCCAGGTCTTTTTTTATGATAACGCTTTCCTCGCCCATACTGTCAAATCGGGCAGCCGCGTGGCTGAGAGCTATTGTTTTGCTATCAGGTATTGTTCTTCTGTTTGCACTCTGGGAGGTCAGCCTGGCTTGGCGCTGGTATCAGCAATCCATCGCCTTTATCTTTGCTATGCTAGTATTCTATTATTTACTTATCGGCATTCGGCGTTTCGGCAACCTTCCCGCTTTGCTCCCGGATTGGGGCACTCTCCTGATTCAGGCCAACCCGCGCCCGTTGATTTCCCCACTGTCTTTCTTTGCCTTATTCTCCGGCTTGATCTTGCTTTTTTTGGGATATCACTTCCGTGACGCGATCACTCTCTCCGAATGCGCTCTCTCGATCCATTTAAAAGACGGTTCCAAGCCTCATTATTCAACACAACTGCCTGATTTCCAAATACTTCCGTTTGATTTGCCCTGCCTGCTCAAAGAACCCGAGCCTTTTGATCTTCATATTTCCGGTTATGTCGCTTTTCCGGAGTCGGGCCAGTATCGCGCGAGACTTTCATCCAGTTCGGGAGAAACGCTCCTGTTTCTTGATGGACGAGAATTGGACCGGATTACCGACCAGCCCGGTAACCGGATTGCGCTCCCGATACAGGACATCTCCCCCGGTTGGCATCGCCTGGATATCCGCCATTCCGGTTCAGGACCCCCACCCACCCTTAATCTCTCCTGGTCACATAAACAGGAGAATGGGGAAGTTCCGGTCCGTCCCCGCCTGGTTCGCAATGTGGAGGATTGCATTCATCCCTGGAGGATATTCCTGGCGAAGCTGGTTTCGACGGTTTTTCTTACAATTGGGCTGGGGTTGGCGCTGTCCGTGGGGGTGTCGTGGGTGGGCCGGTACTTGCAGAGATGGAGTGGACAGGGTGAACGCAGCGGACAAATACTTGCCTTTGTTATGATTCTCGTTGGAGTTCTTGTGGGGCGGGGTTTGCTCTTACAACATACCGGCGCTGTTATCGAGGCGGACGAGGCGGCGT
>JAKPRU010000526.1 GCA_029557025.1 Candidatus Omnitrophota bacterium
TTGTCGTATATCGTAGCGACATGGTGCCATTGAGACAGTGCATATTTCTTCGTGCCATGACAGTAATAGCCCCCACTTCCCCCTCCATTGCCGTCGACCTGGATAAACGGCGTGAATCCATCATCTTTGGTGGCCAGACTCAAATAGGGCGAGGGATGCCAGCCGGTGGAATCGGGCTTCGAGAAAATAGAGAAATAACCCGTCAGGAGCGAATCGGGACGGACCCATGCAGACACGGAAAATTGGCTTCCGAAGTCGAAATCGCCGTGATCGGGAATCTCGACATAATCCATGCCGCCGTCCATCTGGAGAGCCCCGTCGCCGTTGATGAATGCGTTTCCCTGAAGGGCTCCGTGATGACCATGACCGCTTTCATCATTAGCGGTTCCATGGAAAGGATAATAGGCGACCAGACCATTCGACAGAACGTTCGGGATAATGGAAAACAACCCCTGAACTGTTCCCCTGGAGGCATCGTCCAGAGGCTCGATCCTCAGGACACAGTTTACCGAAGCCGGGCCGGTGACGTTCCAGGTATAGGTCCCGTTGTTCGGCGTACTTTCGGCAATCACTTCGGTGAACGTCCCTGTTTTCCCTCCCTGTCGGGAAAGGGTGATCCGGACATTGCCGGAGATGCCGGCAGTGTCCCAGGCGATGGTTTGCTGGCTGCCGATAGTCAGTTTATTCGCCTGATTGGGTGAAACTATGACCAAGTTGCCGGGAACTCGCTTCTGGCCGCCACGGACCGTCCGGACATATCGAATGTCCCATGTCGTCTTGAAATGACGGGCCGGGTATCCGTAGCGCAATCCTATGTGCCAGGTGTCTATGGGGCTGTTGGCGCAGGTGGTCGATGTAGAGAACCCTCCGTACGGATCGGGAATGTCCGCGAAGAACAAGCTGCTTACAACCGGAATGCCATCAAAATCCGCGAGGTTAATGATCTCCTTGGCCGTGGGTAATCGCCAGTCGTCATAACCGGCCAGATTCAGGTTGTGTGAATAGGAGAGCGTTTCTGACCATGGGTTGTTTGGCCCCACCTCCTTTTGCCACATCAGCCCTGTATTGGTTTGGGTCACGGTTCCGTCCTGGTTGTCCACGAAGAGATTGATCCGTGGATTTTCCCCGCCGCGCACGGCGCGGGCGTGGTTGGAACTCGCCTTGGAGGAAGGATTGTTGTTGCTTGTGAGGTTCTCGCCGACGTACGCTGAGGTCGCATCGTTCACATAGGTGGTGGATGTCCAATGGTTGTTGGAGGACGTGTTTGCAAAAAAGAAGGGA
>JAKPRU010000539.1 GCA_029557025.1 Candidatus Omnitrophota bacterium
GCATAAGCGATTTGTTTTGCCTATCGTAAATATAAAGCATGAAATTACGCCTCATGGTTGCGTATTTGTAACCAGAGTACCAAGTCCGCCCGATTCCGGCAATGATTTCTTGCAGGGGAATCCCAGATGTCTTCTCTGACCCAAAGCTCCTCGTGCAGGCAAGGCGTCAGTTGCGCTGCCGCACTCGAAGGGCGCACAGCCGTGCGCCCCTACGGTTATTCAATTCACAACAGACAATCCGCCATCTGCAATCCCCAATCTGCAATTTGCAGACTGGGGATTGCAAATTTTAAGAATCAATTCAGATCAGGAGGGCTGTTCACCCTCTACCGGGACGACCATTTCCGGTTCCGACGGTTCTTTTTTCTTATTGGATGGCGGGATGTGCAGATTGACAAGGTTGATATTGACCGACTTGGGACGTGATCCGGTCATTTTCTCAACCTCGTCCATCACGCGCACTTGCAGATTGGACGCCAATTGGCGGATGTCCCTGCCGTATTCCACGATGATCGAAACGTCGATCACCAGTTTTCCCTCCTCGTCGCGGGTCACGCGGACCCCTTTCGGGGTGTCGCCCTTGCGGACCAAGGAGGCGATATCGTCCACGATCCCGCCCGTTGTTCCAACCACCCCATCGACTTCCATGGCCTCTTTGAACGCGATCAGGGCCACAACACTCTCTGCGACATCGATTCTTCCAATGGTTTCATCGGATTGAATAGTGACTTTTTTTTCAGCGCACATGGCAGCTCTCCTGTATTCCGGCTTTCGTTCGGCTAGGATCCTGAGATCTTTCGCGCATTGTTTCGGTCGGCGAAGATGCCGCTTGGGAAGCGACTATAGCAGAACAAAGCGGCGACCAACACCGTGCGGCATCCTATCCCGAACCGGTTCGCGCGTCAATTCCTACCCACAGGTCGGACGGCAGGGTGATTTTTCGATGAAATACGAGGATGCGCTGGCGTTTCTTTTCTCTTTTGTTTCGTATGAACAGACTTCCAGTTGGAAGTACACAGATACGACATTCGATATGACCGGTTACCGTCGTCTGCTCGATTTGCTGGGAAATCCGCAATGGTCATACCGGAGCGTCCATATTGCGGGCAGCGACGGCAAGGGGTCCGTAGCGGCCATGCTGGCGAGTGTTCTCCGGCAGGGAGGGCTACGTGTGGGGTTGTATACCTCGCCGCATCTCCATGATGTCCGGGAGCGGATCACCGTGGATCAAGTTGCGATTTCCAAACGTTCCCTGGCATCCATTCTAACCTTAATGAAGGAGCGCCTTGATGTGTACGGAGAGAGCCGGAGAGGATTTGCGACTTTTTTCGACCTGCTAACGGCAGCCGCATTTGTTCATTTCCAGCGGGAGAAAGTGGATGTGGCGGTGATTGAAACCGGCCTTGGAGGCAGGCTGGATGCCACCAATGTTTTGCACCCGGAGGCCACCATCATCACTCATCTTTCCCTGGAACATACCGACAAACTGGGAGATACCCTGGAGCAGATCGCTGCCGAGAAACTGGCGATTTCCCATCCGAGTGTGCCGTGCATTATTGCTCCCCAGGTTCCGCGAATCTTGCCGTTCATACGGAAGTGGGTGACGGAAAGAGGTGTTCCGGCTCGGTTTGTCCAAAAGGAATACGAGATCCATTCACAGCCACCGGCGAGATGGCGCCGTTCGATCCTCATCTCAGGAGGGGGAAGAAACCGGCGAATCCGATTGCGCTTGCTGGGGTCCTGCCAGCCGCAGAACGCCGCCGCTGTCTGCGCAACCATCGATGCACGCGGCGCGCAGTGGGGTCGCCATGGTTCCATCTCGGAACAGGCCTTGCGGACGGGGCTGGAGAACACGGTTTGG
>JAKPRU010000553.1 GCA_029557025.1 Candidatus Omnitrophota bacterium
TTCTGCACCTGGATGCAGATCGTTTACGTCCGATTCATGCCTTTCGTTGTAGTTCAAGGAGACCAGACAGATTCGTGTATCTTCACGCGCCCGCGCCAGAATCCATACCGCCGGTTCAATCGCGCAGGGAAGAACAAATCCATCGTTGTAATCGGTATGCTCCCCGATCAGATTGACACGCCCCGGCGCACGGCCCACCTTCGCTCCCCAGACTTCGCCGAATTCCTCTTTCCAGCGATCCAGTAGTTGTTGAATCATTTCTCTATCTCCCCTTGTGCCTTGCGGAAAGCCTGCCGTAACTCTTCTGCTCTCTGTTCCGGATACGATGGATTGCAGTGGGCATTTCCAACGGTCTCGCATGTCGCACAGTACTTGATATTGTCCGGCCCGCGATGCAACGGTGTGAACTTTACATAAAACCGAAATCCTGGATACTCGCGCGACTCCGTGGGCTTCTGGTGCAACGACATCATAAACGGTAACTCGAATCCGTATAGACAATTGTATGTACGCACCATTAGGCGAATCGTTCGCATCAACTGCAATCCCCTCGCGTCATCAAAATCCGATAAAGATACTTCATCACTGTTCGGATGAATGTGTACCTCGTAAGGAAAATCGGCGAAGAAGGGAATAAATGCCGTAAACTCCTCCTCCTGAAAAATCACGCGTAAACCGTCCTCTATTTCCTGGTCCCGGATGGTATTCAATAGATTCTGTCCCGTTCGCCTGTAATACTCCTCGGCTTGTCGCAATTCTTTCTCCAGTCGTGGCGGAATAAATGGAAATGCGTACAGTTGTCCATGGGGATGCGGCATGGTTACCCCAATCACGGCTCCCTTGTTCTCAAAAATCAAAACATATCGAATTTCCTTCTTCTTCCCAAAACACTCATACCGTTCCCGCCATAGCCGAAAAAGATCCAGCAAATGGTCATCCGGCAAATTTGCAATGGAACCGTGATGATCCGGCGTGTACAGAATTACCTCGCAATGCCCGCGCGCAGGCAAAACATGATAGAGATCACGGTCCGGCTGCGTCGTCTCCCATGGCGGGTCCGAAAGCGCGGGGAAATCGTTCGGATAGGCATACACCCGGTAATGCTCCGGTACTTTTCCCGATCCCGGGCAGAACGGGCAGCCGTCTGTCGGCATCTGCGGCCGCGCCTGACGGTGTCCGGCGGTCATCACATAGCGGTCTTCGAGCGGATTGTAACGCAGTTCGGTCAAGATATTCTCTCCGTATAGTGATCGGGAAATCATACAAGCGTGGGACTCGGCAGAACAGTTCGCACCGCATGAACATTGACCACAAAACCGTTCCGGTTCTCGAACGGCTCCACCGTCCCGTCGTACTCGAGAACCCCGTTTCCGGCTGTCAGGCGACCGTATTGATGGTATACCGCCGGAAACAGAACCAGA
>JAKPRU010000559.1 GCA_029557025.1 Candidatus Omnitrophota bacterium
CCCCGTGAACGGGGGGAAGAGAAAGCCCCTGGATCCCGGCATTTGTCGGAATGATGGGACAAGGTTGTCCCGACTATTCCCTGAGCGAATAAACTGTCTCGATTACATATCCCCGCTCGAAGAGGCTTGTGCAGGCGACAACCTCTCCACGCGGATCGATAATAGCCGAGAATCCGGTATTCGCGGCGCGAACCACCCAGCAGCGATTCTCCACCGCTCGAAAAACGCAGTGTTGCAAATGCTGGTAAGGCGCCGTGCTTTTTTTGAACCAGGCATCGTTGGTGATATTGACCAGAAAATCTGCGCCGAGTTCTCTCTGCTGACGCGCCAAGCCGGACAGGGTGGATTCAAAGCAGATCGACACACCGAACTTCACGCCATGGGGTCCCTCAAAAATGGTGATTTCTTTCCCCGGCTCGAAAATCCCGCCGCCTGCTGATTCGATCACAGATTCAATCATTGAAAAAGGCCACCATCTTCCCAGCGGCACCATTTCGCCCCAGGGAACCAGATGAATTTTGTCATAGCGTTGAATGGGACTGAGATCGCAGGGGTACTCCTCCGCCTCTTTCATCGCGCCGGGTCGGAATAAAAATGCGGAATTGTAAAGTGTCCAGCGTTCTCTCTTTTCGCCCAAGTTGATTTGATTCCCATCTACACTCCCGACAAGCAGATACATACCGGTTTCATCACAGAACGCCTGCAAGCGGTTCACCACTCCCGGCCAGTATCGCAAGGGGTAGGTCAACGCGCTTTCCGGCCACACGGCGAGTTCGGCACCCTCCTCTCGTGCCGACCGGGATAAATCAAGGTATCGATTCAGCGTAGCGTCAATGTCTTCTTCAAGTTTCTCATCTAGCGGGTAATTCCCCTGAATGGCCGCGATACGCAGCGGTTGGCCTTTTCGGGTGTCCTCCGGGGCAACGGTCCATGTCAGCCCGCAGACAGTCGCAACTCCCAGTATCAGGATTGCCAGAAAGCAGATCGCCGGTCCATGGACCGGAGGACTCACAGGTGACGACGATTTGAGAAAGAACAGGAGTTTCTTAAGGCGATTCGGAATCGGAACGCTTTCAAGGAACTCGGAAATACCCAGATTGACCAGAATCGCCAGGCCGGAAAGGGGAAGAATCCCGGTGACTGAGGTAACGTTCAACAGCAGGCTGAACGATCCGAGCGACTGCCCCACCAGGCCCCAGGCAAATGCCAAGTAGCCCACAGAGCGGGCCGCTTCCAGAATCACCCAGACCAATGGGAGAAAAATCCATCGAAACGGAGTTGTACGGAACCGCCCGGCAATCGCCAAGAACACCCCCCAATACAGGGCGAGAACACAGACCAGAAGGCTCATCCCCAGTCCGGTGGCATGACACAGCCAATAGATCAGCCCGCACCATCCCACTAACCCCGCAAAAAAACCTGTCCAGAACGATTGCCGGAAACTCTGATGGCGCGTGCAGCGGGCAAAAATCGGAACAAGAAAAAACAGGGAGGCAAACCAGAGTTCGAAAGGCGGAAAGGCCAAAACATATAAAACGCCGGAGACCACTCCGGCGGCCAGATCAGACCGGCTCAGGTTCGGGCGGAGATTCCTTATCATGCGGCGATTGTTCCAGCGGTTCGCTGATGGTGTAATCTTCATCGAGCCAGCGGCCCAGATCGACCATCTTACACCGCTGTGAGCAGAACGGAAATGTCCGTGTTTCCAACCCCTCCGGAAGCACTTTTTTGCAGGTCGGACAACGAATCTCCAACATGGTGTAACCTTTGACATACAGGTGTTTCTTTGAGGCTATTTTAACCGTTTTGATCGGGTTTTTCCATGCGGAAGGGTGCAAAAGAGCATGGGACAGATGGGACCAATGGGACGGATGCGGCCGGTAATTTGAAAAAGAAAGCGTGGTGTCCTGCATAACAGGCAAAAGAGGACAAGACGCGCACAACCCACAACCCCCTCTGTGTCTCCCCCAGACTTACGGGGAGAGGTTCCTCCCCCGAAGATCGGGGGAGGTCAGGTGGGGGTTGGCTGGAGAAAAGAAATCCCTCGGTATTCGATGAACAGCACCTTTCAAGCGCGACTTTCGCAGTCCAGCCGGGATATTGCGCTCACGGTGAAATGTGTTAGAATCACGCCCGTCACTTATTAAAACGAAAGGATGGAACGGCTATGAAGGACAGAAAGACCAATCGCAGAACGTTCCTGAAAACCGCGGCGGTTACGACAGCGGGATGGAGTATTGTCAGCTCGCGTTCCGTGGCAGGAACGACGGCGAACTCCAAGATTCGCCTGGGCGTGATCGGGTCGGGAGGACGTGGATATTTTGTTTGCAGCAAGTTCCAGAACAATGTCCCTGATGATGTCGAAATTGTTGCATTGCATGATTATTTTGAAGATCGTTTTGACCTGATTGTTGAGCGTTTCAAGGTTCCGAAGTCCCGATGCTACACGGGCCTCGACGACTATATGAAGATTTTAGAGGCCGAGGATGTGGATGGGGTGATTATCACCAGCCCGCCCTATTTCCACCCGGAACAGACGGAAAGGGCGGTCGCTGCGGGCAAGCATGTCTGGCTGGCCAAGCCCGTCGCCGTGGATGTTCCCGGCTGCCTGCGTATCAAAGAGACCGGCAAGAAAGCCGAGGGGAAAGTGACGCTTCTGGTCGATTTCCAGAGCCGGAACAGCCCGTTCTTCATTGAGGCGGTGAAGCGAGTTCGTAATGGCGATATCGGTCCCATGATAACCGGGGAAGCGTTCAACCAGTTCGGGCGTGGGGGATGGGCGAACACGGAAGGAATGTCGAAAGCCGCCGCGCGCATCCGGAACTGGGGAACGGATCCTGTCCTGTCCGGAGATATCATTGTCGAACAGGCTGTCCATGCCATGGATATCGTGAATTGGATCATCGATGCGACGCCTGTGATGGCTTATGGAACCGGCGGCCTGAAAGCCCGCCTGAACGCCGGGGCCAACTGGGACCATTTCATAGTGATCTATACCTATCCGGGCGATATCCGGGTGGATCTGAATTGCTCGCAGTTTATGCAAAAAGGATACAACAATCTCGGCGCGCGCATTTTCGGCGATTTGGGGGCCGTTCATGCGCATTATCGCGCCGCCGATTGGGGTGTGGGTCCGGTGAAGATCACGGGCCAAAATGAGTGGGCCGGAACCGAACACGACAACACCTGGGATATCGGCGTCAACAATAACTGCAAGGATTTCGTGAAGAGCATCCGCACCGGCGAGTTCATCAACCATGCCGATTACTCCGCGGACAGCGCCATGACCAGCGTCCTCGGACGCACCGCCTCCTATCGGCAGGCGGAGGTCACATGGGATGAGATTCTCAAGGCGAATGAAAAACTGGACGCCGGTCCGGAGATCCGTGGATAAAACAGAAAGGATGACCCGAAATGGCTGGAATCGGCTTTCACACTGATGCGTTCAACAGCAGCAATTACAGTTTCGATCAGTGCCTGGACTGGGCAAAGCAGCATCAACTGGAGTTCATCGAATGCTGCACAATCGATGGTGCGGCATACCTCCAGGCACTGGGGTATCATCCGCACATTTCCCTGTATGAAGATCCCGTTCTGTGGCGGCGCAAATTGGAAAAACAGGGCATTCAGATGAGCCAGATTGACGCCGCGTATCCGTTGACACGCATGGACGGTCTGACCGTCGGAGTTCGATATGTACAAAATGCCATCCGCTGGGCGGATCAGGCCGGATGTCCCGCTGTGGATACGACGGACGATAAACACAAGCCCGAAGGGATGAGCGACCGGGAGGGCCTTCAGCTTCTGAAGCAGGCTTATGGGGAGATTGTGAAAATCGCCGAGGCCCACAAGATCAGTGTGAATTGCGAGCCGCACGGGTATTTCACAACCAAGCCGGAGTTTATGGCGGAGATTCTGTCCTTTTACGAGTCGCCGTACATCAACATGAACATGGATACCGGCAATACGTTTATCGCAGGGCAAGACCCGGTGGCGTTTGTGCAGGAGTTTAAAAACCGCATCCGTCATGTACACATTAAGGATGTCAGCGAATCTCTGGCGAAAGCCGCTCGCGGCGAACTGACCGGCATTGCGATGAGCCACTGCGCGATCGGCGATGGAGTCAACGCCGAGAATATCCGCTCCTGTGTGGGAATTCTTCTGACAAACGGCTACAACGGTGTGTTCAGTCTGGAATGCGAAGGGTGCGTGTTAGAGAAATCCCTGGAGTGGTTCCGGCGATTGCTGACAGAGATGAAGTAGAGGCAGGCCCCTCCGCTCCCCGCGAACCGGAGGGAGAACCGAATTCCCCCTTCCGCCCGCTCGACGGAACTCCCCCTCTCCATCCCTGGAGAGGGGGTTGGGGGGTGAGGGAAAGGACGGAGGGGGGTTGGGGGACGGTAAATAGCGATTCGCATATAGAGAGGATCAATACCATGGAAAACAACTATCCGACACGGCGTGAGTTTCTCAAGACGGGCGTTACGGCAGGCGTATTGATGTCCGCCGTCAGTCCGGTCAGTTACGGAAGGGTAATTGGGGCGAACGACCGGATCCATGTTGGGGTAATTGGAGCGGGTGGGCGCGGACGATGGCATATCGGCTGGGTGCAGCGGTCCGCAAACAACGGGGAGAATGCCGAGGTGAACGCGGTCTGCAATATCTGGAATGTGAAACTGGAGGGCGCCATTCAAGAGGTCAAGGATCGCTTCAATCTCGAACCGAAAGCCTACCGGGATTACCGGAAAATGCTGGAGGACAGGGACATCGACGCCGTCGTTATCGCCACGCCCGACCATCAGCACTGCGGGCAGCTCTGCGATGCGGTAAAGGCCGGGAAGGATGTCTATGTAGAGAAACCCATCGCCGTGACATTAGAGGATTTGAACAAGACTTATGATATCGTCAAAGGCAGCAAGGCTGTTGTTCAGCATGGTACGCAGGGGCGGAGCAGTGTCGGCGCGGCGGCTACCAGAGAGTTCATTCAATCGGGCAAGCTTGGAAAGATCTTGCGGGTAGAGGAATCGCGAAGCGCTTATGTCCCCTATTGGAACAACTACAGCTGTCCGGAGAAGCCGGAAGATACCGATTGGAAAGCCTTTCTGTACAATCTGCCGGATCGCCCATTCAACGCGGACATGCACGGTTGCTGGATGGGATATGCGGAATGCTCGCCGGGAACCATCGGCGGCTGGATGAGCCACCTGAGCGATTTCGTCCACTATATCACCGGGTGCGATTTTCCGCTGACCGCCGTGGCACAAGGCGGCATCTATGCGCTGACTTCTGTGGAAGGACGCACGTGCCCGGACACCACCACCGCCGTCCTGGAATATCCTGAAGGATTTACCACGCTGTTCACAACCCATTTCGGAAACGGGGCCAATAACTACACAACGATTTTCGGCTCGAAGGGAACGATGCAGATCCAGGACCCCGACGGAAATCAAAAAGGGGGCATCGCACCGAAAGTCACGGGCGACGGCAGCGAACATCCCGAAAAAATCGGTGAGGGCGTAGAGATTCCGGAAATCCCGCAGGATGACCATATAATGAATTGGCTGAAATGTATCCGAACCCGTGAGCAGCCCCATGCGGATATGGACGCGGGATATAAGCATGGTGTTGCGGTTCTTCTGGGCTGGATGGCATACCTGGAAGGCCGCAAGATGGCGTTTGATCCTCAAAAGCGGGAGATTCGGCCGGTGTGACATATCCCGCATCAGTACCCCACCCCCGGCCCGACCCTCCGCGTAAACGGGGAGGGAGGGGGAAAGCGTGCAGGGAAGCGTTCTCTTGCGTCAATCCGGCAATTTGGTCTCTATCTCGGCGTTGTCTACCTCGGCTCTGTCCAGCCGGCTGTTGTCCTGCTCGCCGATGGATTCCGGGCCACGCCAGTGCGGAATGGGTTTCGTGAACAGGGAGCGACCCAGTAGATTTACATAGTCGGTCCACTCTCGTGTCGGATCGGAGTTTTTCTCCATTTCGCGAATGGATGCGTTAATCTGCGCGTCCATGTTGTCTATGTAATGGAGCAGCGAGGCCTCCAGCGTCATCGGCAAAACCGGGGATCGTTCAATATCGCCGTGGTGGGAAATCAACATGTGTCGCAGGCGCATCAGAAGTTCATCGGGAAATCCTTCAACCTGCGCGGCATAGCGGCGCAGTAATTCATCACCAAGAATAACATGCCCCAATAGCCGTCCCTGGTTCGTGTAGTCGAAAGCGATATCGTACCGTAACTCCTGTACTTTTCCGATATCGTGAAGGACCGCGCCGGTAATCAACAGGTCCCTGTCGATCTTGGGATAGAACGGCGTGATGGCCCGGCACAACCCCGTAACCCAGAGCGTATGCTCCAGCAAACCGCCGATGACGGCATGATGCCACATTTTCCCGCCGGGGGCGCGGCGGAAAAGATTCTGGAACTCCTCATCCGCAAGAAAAACCTCCAGGATGTTTCGGCAGTATTCATTCCGGATTTCATCTACAAACTGTCGGAGTCGTTCGATCAGTTCGGTTGAGGAGAACCGCGATTTCGGCAGGAAATCTTCGGGATTGAGATCCTCGTAGGAGTCGATTCGGGACAGGTAGATGACTTTCAGCTGCAACTCGCCCCGATACGCTTCGACCCGTCCCTCAACCCGTGCCAGGTCGCCACTCCGCACGGATTCGTACGCTTCCGTTGCTCCCTGCCACATAACCGCTGAGATCTTGCCGGTAGAATCCGCGAGACGCAGACGGAGATACTCGCCGCGGTCATAGTAACCGACGGAGATCCGGGAGATGACAAAAAGGTCCTCTACCTGGTCTCCCAACCGAAGATCCTTGACAAATTGGCTCTTCAATTATTTCCCCTGTGGCTCGTCGTGGAAAACCTCCCGCGCGACGCCGCCGAACCGGCTGACCGCATCCCGAACGACCGGATCGATTTTCACTTCATCCCAGTTCACCAGTTTCTTGCCCAGTTCATTTCGAAACGCCGTGCGCATTTGTCCGAGAACGATCTCGGTCAGACGAGGCCGAGCCTCCTCCAGGGAAAGAGGAACACGGTCATACATCTTCAACACCTTCACCACCGCAAATCCGCCGTCGCACGAAACGGGCTTTTCCGAGAACTGCCCTTCTTCGAGCCGGAACACTTCACTGATATAAGTTCGCCCGCGATAGGTGCTCTGACTGTTCACCTTGCCGACGTAACCGCCCTCTGCCGCGTTGGTCGCCTCGGAGACCTCCCTGGCCACGGCGGCGAAGTCCTCGCCTGCTTTGATCCGTTCAATGGCTTTCTCCAGAGCGCTCTGGGCCTCCTGTTGTGCCTTGAACACCCGATATCGCTCATCGGTCTTTTCCTCGGGAACCGCGCGGAAAATCTCCGCGATCTCGGCATCACGAGGGGCCAATATGCGAATCTTGTTCTCCTCATACGCCTTCTGGATCATCTCTTCGGTAATCGGATGACTGTCCTTGTATTCCTTCCAGGCGTGATCGAAATACGCCTTCTGGAGCCATTGGAGTTCGTTCAACTGCTTTCGTTCGATACTCGGCAATCGTTTGTCCAACCCCATCTCGCAGGCTTTCTTGTACGCAATGAGTCGAAAAACGAGGTGATATCGAATAAACGGGTCGAGACCGACTTTGTCAATTTCCTTCTGCACAGCATCCTCTCGGCCTTTCACCATGGAACGGTAATAGCCCACGGTCAGCGGTTCCCCGTAGACGGTGCATATAAGGTCCTCATCCTTAGCGGCGGGGTTCTTCACAATCTCCGGATTCCAGCCCTTGACCGCCTCATCGAAGTATTTCGTCACCGTATCTTTCTTCAGTTGGGTTATATAAGCTAAGCGGCGTTCATAATCGATTTCCCCACGAACCCGCTCGAATGGCTTCGGATCGGGTAGGACATGTTCCTCCAGGCGAAAGATTTCATAGCCGTATTTTGTTTTGATAATGTCGCTGTACTTGCCGGTTTCGAGCGCAAGGACCGCCTTTTGAATTTCCGGATTGATCCGTTTGGACTCATCCGGTTCATCCACTCGGAATGGTCCGACAATCTCGCCTTTCTTGGGAGAATCCGACATCTCACTGGCTACTTTGACGAAGTCCTCGCCTGCTTTCAGACGGGCCAGGGCATCCTTGGCGCGCTGGAGGGCTTCCTTTTGCTTTTCGGCCGGTTCATCAATTGTCTTAAAGAAGATATGTCGGAACTGAAACCGTTCCGTTTCACGGTATTTATCGATATTATCCTCATAGTATTTCTTAAGGACTTCTTCCGATCCGTCGTAGTTGTCATGGACATTCCTGCCTACGAAATAGTCGGCGAGCCAATCGATCTCTTTCCGATGGAGGGCTGAGGCGATTTCGGGTTTCTTATCAAAACCGAGTTTTCTTCCTTCCTCGGCTACACACGCAGAAAAAACACTGTATTCCAGGAGATCTAGGATTTGCTGATCCTTGTCTTTGGGATCCTCATCGTAAATGCGCTCCAGTGAGTTCATGTTGTATTGCATGAAAACCCCGGCTGTCATTTCAATCCCGCGATAGGAAAAGAGAACCGCATCGCGGGGAACAGGTGGTGTTGCAGATTGGACCTCGGACGCAGCGGTGGCATTGAGGACCTTCGCCTCCTCCACAGGCTCCTGCGCGAATACGGGCATCAACCAGACACCGCACAGAAGGTAAAACGAAAGATTCTTCATGGACGTACCTTCCTCCATAGACGTTTATCTTCAGGAAATTGATTTCGAAACAAAATAACGTATGCCACGACATACCAGTTTCGTATTTTCACACGATAAGACAACAAATCAAGAGCATGTTACGATAAATCAGGGCATTGAGCATCCGACAGCCGAATCAGGACGGTTTCTTGGGGCCGGTTGCGGCAGTCATCTCCCGGTACAGTTTGGTGACCCGCTCGACATAGGTCCGGGTTTCCTCAAAAGGAGGCAGCCCGTTGTACTGTGCAATCCGGGCCGGACCGGCATTATAGGCTCCCAAAGCGAGTTGAAGATTGCTCTCATCGCCCGGACTGGCGGGATTCTCCACACCATAGAGATCCAGCAATCCCTTCAGATACTCGGTACCGCCTTTGATGTTTTCGGAAGGATCCAGGGGATCGGAGACGCCCATTTCACGGGCGGTGATGGGCATGAGCTGCATCAATCCCTGCGCACCTTTCGGAGATTGCGCCTTGGGATTCCAGGCGGACTCTGCCTGGATGACCGCGCAGACCAAAAGAGGATCGACTCCGGTCTGCAGGGCGTGTTTCTCAGCGAGAGTCAGAAGGCTTGCGCTTACCTGGAGTCCCACCGATTCAATTACCTTCTCAATATCCGGCCGCTGTGCGACCGGAGCCGGTGCAGGAGTGGCGGACGGTTGCTCCTTCGCAATCTCCGTATAGCGGGTTCGTCGACGGCGATCCACTTCCGCGCGAAGTTGAAGCCACTCTTCACCGGACATGCCGCACTCCTGCGCACGTTTCAGATGATAGTCGGCGCGTCGATAGTCCAGGTGGTCCACCGCATTCTTTGCAAGGAGGAAATGGATTTTTGCGCGATGCCCCGCCCACGGGTCCTCTTCCTTTTCCTGCTTTGTCCATTTGTCGATGGCGCGCAGTCCGGCATCGTAGTCACCTTCAAATATCAATGTGGCGAGACGTTTTTCCTGAAGTTGCCGCTGTTCTTCCTCCTGCTGCTTACGGACTTCGGCAATCTCCATGAGGCCCTTTTCGGCTTGTGATTTCCACTTGGCGTATCCGGAGGCGGATTGAAACCAGGTCTCAGCGCTGTCCAGAACCTTGCGGTCAAGAAAACCCCGTCCCAGAAACAGTTCGCTTTCCCCATCGGCGGACTGCTCCACTCGGTCTACTTGTGCCCTTGGAAGTCTCACTTCTCCCCCAAGGGTGAAAAAAACAACCTCTTCGGCAGTTTCTTTGGTCAGATGTCCCTCCAGGGAACCGGCGCCCTTCAGGTACAACACGTCCGGACGGAAAGAAACCTCCGTCCCCGCTCCTCCCAAGGCAAACGCAATTGCGGGTACGGTAACTACCAGCACCCACCGGCCGGATAGCCATGTTGTTGTGCTTTTCATGCCACTCCCTCCGACATCATTACGGCCCGCCCACGCTTTCGCGCCAGTACCAGATCGCGGAAAAGGTCTTCGGCTGGACGATCCGTTCGGCACAAGGCATAGTCAATGCCCAGTTCTGCGACTCCTTCCCGATAGGAGCGAAGGAATTCCATGACCTTTTCCCGATAGGCTTTGCGAAGGCGCTGCGGAACCGTTCGCAGTGTTTCTTCACCCTCAAGACCCAGGAAATCCACCGAGCCTCGATAAGGCAATTGAATCTCCTCCGGGGCCAGGACATGAAACAGAATGATTTCATGTCGGCTTTTTCGAAGCATCGCCAATCCGCGAAGAACCTCCTCCGGTTCGTCTAAAAGATCGGAGAAAATCAGCACCATGGCGCGCTTTCGAATCCGCTCGCCGATCAGATTCAGAACCCGGCGAATCTGGGAGGGACCGGAGGAACTCGTGCGCGCCAAAGTCTCCAGGATTCCCACCAGGTGATCGCGACGGCTGCGAGAAGGAATGAGTGTATCAATGTCATTCGAGCAGCAGGCCAGTCCGGCAGCATCTCCCTGTCGCAGAAACAGGTAGGCAAACGAAGCCGCCAGCCGGACAGCGACATCGAGTTTGCTCAACGGCCGGTCCCCCCGGAATCCCATGGAGCCACTCTGATCCACCGTCAGCATGACTTGCAGATTGGTGTCTTCCTCGAAAAGCTTGACATGAAATCGGTCGGTTTTGGCATAAGCGCGCCAGTCGATCAACCGCAGTTCATCGCCGGGGTTATACGGGCGATGTTCGCTGAACTCCACATTTCGCCCCTGGTACGGACTCCGGTGCAGACCGGACACGGCCCCTTCGACAGTTTCACGCGCGATCATTTCGAGTCGAGCCGCTTCCGCACGAATCAGCGGGTCCAGGATTTCAACCGAAGCGCGATTCGCAGGATATGATTCTGTCATTCTTTGTATCCAAATCGAATGTCATCGCCGAGGCCCCGTTCATCTTCACCATTGGGTCCCCGACTTCGCACATCCACAAATACGGTACCATTATCCCGAAAGATTTCATAAACAAACGGATTACCCCAGAGATCGACCTGAGGCAAATCGCCCGCCACATAAGGCCCCTGCCAGCCGTTTACACTGGGATTTTTAAACAGCGCCTCCATCCAGTCTTTCGAAGCAGGATAGGCGCCGGTGTCTTCCTTGTACCTGCGGATCGCGACCAGATAGGCGGCGATCATTTCGGCCATGCTTCGTTTCTCCGGCGGGACGATGAGCGATGAATCCACCGGGACCCGCCACGGGAAAGCAGGCAGAACCGAACTCAGAACCGGCTTCGGCTCAGGGGAAGGCAAAACGGGATTCCATTCCATATCCAGGGTTTCGGGCTGCCATTTCATCCAGTCATTCCAGAGGGCGACCAGTTCGCGCCAATCATCACAAGGCACAACCCCACCGGTTCCGGTCCCTTGCGCATCAAGCCAGCGCTCGCCAACGGCGACCTTTGGCGTGCGCAACCCCCTGGCATCGGTCAGAGCAATAGAATCGGAGAGGGGGATGATCTCGATTCCGCCGGATGGGGGAATCCGAAGCGCAACGAGACGCTTGTTTAGAAAAATCTGTACACCATTGACAATCAGTTTGACTTTGCGTAAATCGCCCAGCGATAAAACGTCTACCCAAACCGTTCCGCTGAGCAGCTTCATTTCCAGACGATAGAGAAATGTTTCCGGCTCGAATGCGACGGATTGAATATCCGACCGGGTAGCCGCGGCAAAACCAAGTTTCGCGGCCGGTCCCAGGGTGAGGGTCAGGCGACTGTTGGGCGAAACCTCAAGGCGATGTCCGGGCGGAATGCCGTCGCCCGGAGCAATCCGGCTTTTCCCTTCACCGGCGGTTTCGGACGACTTTGTCAAATAGGCCCATCCCCGAACATCCGTCGCGGCAAAAGTGGCATCGCCAACAGGCGCGGCGGGCTTGGGAGCAAACTGCAAGCTGGGGCTGATTTCAGGGACAATGCGCCCCTCCTGGATCAGGGTTTGCAGTAACGCTTGTGCTTCCGCTCGGTCGGCTTCGGGGTCTCGATTATCCCGAACGCAGGACTTCACATAGTTCTTGTTGATCCACAGGACATTTCCCTGGGATATCACTCGGTATCCCCGATCCGCTCTCTCCTCCGGCGTTTCCAGAACACGGCAATAAAACCGCCTGCCGTCGTCAAAGATCAGGATATCGCCGTTCGACGGTGCGGGAATAAGGAAAATACAGAGAGATACCAAAAGCCGCAAACGGAGCGGCATCCGAGCGAATCGGTGAATTTCCGGGATACGGATCAACGGTTTCGTAGTCATAGTTCGTTCAGCCCATAGATCAATGGTATCCACAGTCGCAGATTCCGTCAATCATCGGGAACTGGGGGCCGATGTCCAGCGTTGATCCGGTGGGCGGCATAGCCCGCGCCGAAGCCATTATCGATGTTCACGACCATCACCCCCGCGCTGCATGAATTCAGCATTCCAAGCAGGGCAGCCAGACCGCCAAAATGCGCACCGTAGCCGATACTGGTCGGTACGGCGATCACCGGCACATCCACCAGCCCGCCGACGACACTGGCCAACGCACCTTCCATGCCGGCCACGACAATAATCACGTTTGCCTCTTTGAGCAGGGGCAACCGCTGGAAAAGGCGGTGAATTCCCGCCACGCCGACATCGGACGCCTCGCGGACATTCGAGCCAAGGAACCGTGCCGTAACAACGGCCTCCTCAGCAACCGGCAGATCCGAAGTTCCGGCGCAGATTACCAGCACATTCCCGACCGGAGTCGGGGCCGGGTCCGCACCGGGGACCGTAATCGCGCCGGAACGATCATGAAAAACCGCATCGGGATAAAACTCCCGAACGCGATCATACAGTTCCACATTGGCCCGCGTGGCAAGAACCGGGGCGCCCCGTTGGCGAAGGCTGCGAATGATTGTCAGTGAGTCCTGCACCCTTTTTTTCGCGCAGAAAACCACTTCGGGACAGCCCTGCCTGAGCTGCCGATGATGATCCACAACCGCGAATCCCAAATCCTCGAAAGGCAAATGTCTCAGTCGTTCGGCGGCCTCTTCGGTGGAGATTTCGCCTTGACGTACCGATTCCAGCAATTCCGTGAGCCAGTTTGGAGTCATCATGAGCGCCGGGAGGTTACAACGCCATTTCTTCCAGAAGTTTCTTGGCTTTGGGGTGATCGGGTTGGGTCTTGAGGACCTCTTTCAGGGTCTGTTGAGCTGTGGCGAGATCGCCCTGCTCCATGGCCTTATAGGCGTCATCAAGCAGGAGCGCCAGTCGCGTCTTGCCCTCCACGGCTCGATCCACAAGAGCCTGAATGGACTGCTTGGTTGCTTCGTCGGAGGCCAGTTCCAGGGCACGCCGCAGAGCGGATTCCGCTTCCTCAAAGTGCCCCTTGGCGATCTGCGCTTCCCCTTCGGTGCGGTATTGGACCAGATATCGCTGAACCTGCTCTTTGCGGGTCTGCTCGCGCCGAGCGGCTTCCTCTCGAAGCCGTGCCTGTTCCACGGGGTCCTTGAGAATTTCAGTGACCTTGTTGTTGAGCGCCTTGGCAAGGGGATCATCGGGGGCATAAACCAATGCCTGGTCTAATTTATCCTTGGCTTCCTCGAAGTGGTTCTCCTCCAGAGCCTGAAGCGCAACGATGACCATGGAATTGGCCGATCGAAGATTGTCGTAGGTGCGGCGGAGAGCAAGAATCTCGTCTTCTTTCTGCGCAATTTTCTGTTGAAGGCCCTCGATGATTTGCGCATTCCGATTCCGTTCTTCAAGAACGGCGTTCTGGCCCTCCTGGTAGGTCTTGGCGATGTTTTCCTGGGCCTGATTCAGTTGTTGCTGAAGTTTATCCCGTTCCTCTCGGAGTTCCTCGATAGTGGTTTGGAGATTGGCCACTTTGGCATTGGCCGCTTCGAGTGTGGATTGCAGAGCGGCGACATCCCCTTTCAGTTGCAAAGCCTCATCATAATTCTGAGACAGTTTCTGATATTCGCGTGTTTTGGCTTCCAGTTCGGCTTTGAATCCTCCGATTTGCTGTTCCAGAGCGGCCAGAGCATCCCTGTGTTGCTGCTCGAGCCGGGCGATTTGCTCTTCGAGTTGACGAACTCTTGCCTCGGCTTCTTCTTTTTGTTTCTGAACGGCGAACCACTGGTCCGGCGGGATTTTGTCATAGACGGATAATTTTCCCTGAAGCGCCAAGTTCTCGTTACGGAGCGTTTCGCGCTGCTGTTCCAGGGACGCAATGGATTGTCCCTGCCGAAAAGCCTTCCACGCCAGAATCACATCCCCCGTGAAAAAGAGTACTGCCGCCAAGACCCCCGCGACAGCCCAAAGGATATACGGGCGACGCCGGGTTTCCTCGATGGCCTCTTCTTCCATCAGGCGGGCGCGTTCGATGGATCGTGAGGCCTTTTCCATTTCGGGATCGAGAGAGAGGCACTGCTGCCAGGCCGCGATGGCCTCGCTGTACAGCCCTTTCTGGGCGTACAGAGTTCCCAACAGGTTGTAATAGGCAGGTTGATTCCCGACAACCGAGATCGCGGCCTGAACCTGCGCGAGGGCTTCATCGGTTCGACCGGCATGTGCAAGCGCGAGGGCTTCATTGTAATGCCGGTTGCCGGAATCGATGATGGCCTGGATGGTCTCATCTTGTTCTTCCCCGGGTTGTAGTTTCCCCGTATCCTCATTTCGGGAAAGAATGTCCATTGGACTTGCTCCTTCTTGTGAAATTGGCCTCTCAGAACCGCGATTGTATCATGGAATCCGCGCGTTTCGAAATACAAAGACCCTCAATACGGACAAAACCGGGCGGTTTCCTGCCAAAAACAGGTTCAGCAGATTGAACGGCTGCAGGCAGGCGCGGGTTATGCAGGGGAGGGGATTATGGCCGGGAAAGTAATAGGAAAGCACGAACCGACCGCCGACACATAAGCATCACATTAAACCAAATGCCCTCACCAAGTGGGCAAGCCGCTCAGTACGCGCCTTTGCCGAAAATCACCACGGGAATGGTTTTGATCAGAATGATTATGTCGAACAGAAGGGATTGGTTCTGGATGTAGTAGAAGTCATATTCCAGATTGGCGTGAAGCGGGAGGTCTTTCCGTCCGAGGATCTGCCAGAGTCCGGTAATGCCCGGTTTGACTTTCAGACGCTGCCGCTGCCAAGCCTCGTAATTCTGGACGATGAAAAGCATTTCCGGCCGGGGGCCGACCATGCTCATCTCCCCTCGCAGGACATTCCACAGTTGGGGCAATTCATCCAGGCTGGTTCGTCGAAGCCATCGCCCGATGGGGATGATTCGCGGATCATCGGGGTCGATAGGCGCCTCCGCATATTCATCCACATCGGCGTGCATGGTGCGGAACTTGTACATGGTGAACGGACGTCCATTCAGGCCGATGCGCTGCTGACGGAAAATGGCCGGTCCGGGAGAACTGATACGGATCATCGCGGAGATAATCGGGATGAACGGCAAGGTACACAGGCCCATCACAAGGGACAAGGCAATGTTCATGCAGCGTTTTCCGAATTGCTGTGCCCTGGACAGACCGGCGGAGCGAAGCACCTTGATCGGCAATCCTTCCAGGTCGGATAACCCCGCCTGATCTGCGATCACGCCGAACATGTCGGTGACCACGCTGAATTGACGGACCGTTCCCTTTTCCCCGCAAGCGATAATGAGGTTTAAAAGATCATGCTTGCTCATAGCCGGATCGGCGAAAAAGATTTCATCGGCAGGGAAAGTCTGGATCAGTTCCGGCAGCGAGCCGGTAGGCCCGAGAACCGTGGCCGGGCCGATCTTTGTTCCCGGATCCGCCGTATCGTCCACAAATCCCAGGACACTGTATTTCTTATGCGGATGCCGATGGAGGCGCGTGACAACTTTCTGCCCGAGTGATCCCGCGCCGACCACCAGGGCATTGACCCGCCCGATCCCCGTCACCAGCATGGAACTCTCGATTCGGTTCCAGACCACTCGCGAAATGGTCAGGCAAATAAACGCATAAACTGCCATGATCCCCATCACGGAACGGCCCGGATCCTGCTCCTTGAACAGAAAGGCCATGGCCATGGATGAAATGACAAACAGAATAACCATTTTGACAATCGAAGCCATCTCCTCCAATAGCGTCGGGGTGAGATGGCGACGGTACAGGTCCATGGAGGCGCAGATCACCACCCACGTAATGACAATCATCGGAAGCATGTACAGGTAAGGTTCAAAAGGATTGATCGGCTTGGAGAACGACTCGTCGAAATACCAGCGAGTCCAGTAGGCTCCCAGCCAG
Organism: Candidatus Omnitrophota bacterium; assembly: GCA_029557025.1. GTDB lineage: Bacteria > Hinthialibacterota > Hinthialibacteria > Hinthialibacterales > JAKPRU01 > JAKPRU01. The sequence continues at coordinate 16,414 of JAKPRU010000559.1, forward strand.
GCAATGGAGGCCATGATACTGTCGAGGACCACCAGGCTGCCGACACGAAATGTGAAGATCAGGTTGCCGAGGACATATCGTCTCCACAGTCTTCGCGGCTCCAGAAGAAGACGATACAACCATTCCATCCCCCTTTTTCGCATCCACTCCGGGGCGCGGCTGAACTTCTCGGCACAGTAATCGAACAAGCCGCCTACTCCCCAAGCCACGGGAACATTAAGCTCCTTAAGATAATCGCGAATCCAGAGTTCCTGTCGGGGAGCGCCCATCCCCACAAGAAGGATATCCGGTTTCGCCTGTCGAATTTCATCAACGACCTTGCAGTCTTCTTCCTCCTCAAAAAAACCGTGATGACACCCGGCGATTTGGAGATCGGGGTATTCCGCGGCGAGTCGCTCAGCCGCCTGTTCGGCGATACCGTCCTCCCCGCCGAGCAAATAGACTCGATACTTCTTCGCGGCCGCCAATTCGCAGAACTGGGGAAGG
>JAKPRU010000573.1 GCA_029557025.1 Candidatus Omnitrophota bacterium
GCAAACCCGCGGGCCATCTCGCTGCAAAGGTGACCCCCGCCGCCGATCACGACCGCGATCTTGCCCGCGAGGTTGAACAGTCCGGAAAGATAGCTGCCTGCTGCATGAATCGTGCTCATGGGTGTCGCCTGGCTCTTAGAAGGGAGAAAGCCCTTCGGATGATATGGTCCAGAAGGCTGAACCGCGGACGATCCGGCTGATCCAGGAAAGATACGTCTACCGCTCCTGCCGCGCTGACCCCCTTTTGGATGAAAACCGCCGTCTCCGCAGAACCGGTACTCGTAAAGTACAGTTCCTTCGGCAAGAAACGATAATTGTGACCCCCCAGCACTTCATAGTGCCTGCTGAGAACAATTTTCTTCACATCGCCGTGTTCGCATATGCCTTGGATCATCTCATCGATGTTCAGAACGATGTAGGGAACCCAATACTTATCCCAATGGAGTTGGCAGGACATCTCGCGGTCGAATACGGTATCGCCGACATCTCTCGTCCTCAGTCTCAAAATGACGACGTCCTTACTCAAGTTGATCAAATGATGCAGAAATCGATACGGGTCATCCTGGTGCATGACCACGTCGTGACACCAGATCACATCCGGCTGGCCCCAGCGCTGCGCGATTTCATCCAGGCCCGACTCGAGCAGATAAAACCTGCCTCGCGGATACTTGGCTTTTGCCCGTTCGATGGCCGGTGCGGATATATCCAGGCCGACATATTGGAACCGGCTCATGAAATGGGAAAGATACCGGTACAATTCCCCCGTTGCGCATCCGATCTCGAAAAACAGGTCACCGCGAATCTTGTCCTTGAACCGTTTGAGAAGCCGGCCCTCATTGAAACTTTCATAATGTTTCCGGACAATACACAGGGGCATTTTATGCAGGTAATCGAAGACATCCGCATGCATCGGGTCTTGCCACGCAGCCGTTTCGGACACGGTGTGCATGGATTTAACGTCCATGGGCGGAATTCCTTTCGGCCAGGCTATGCTTTCATCGATGTGATCAAGCCTCGCATCTGTTCGGCCCATTTCCA
>JAKPRU010000574.1 GCA_029557025.1 Candidatus Omnitrophota bacterium
ATCGCGGATGTCGAATATGGAAAGCGAGACCGGGAGAAATTTTTCTCTGCCACGGCAAATCAACTCGGCTTTATTGGTTGTGTCGTGGTCCGGCGCGGTTTTTGGCTTTCGCGCGATCGCGCAAGCTTTTACGGAAGTCTCTTCATTCATGTTGGGGTGATCTTCCAGTTGCCCGCATTCGAAAAAATCCGAGTAATTGCCGAACCGCTCATCGCCATTCGTGACGGCAACGCCACTTGGGTCGCACGTACCTTTGAAGTCTGGGCCGTGAAGTGGCCGGAATTGATCTGGTCGCTTCCCGATCTTTCCAGCGAGGCCAGGCAGGCGGTTTGTTTTAGGGAGCAATGGCGACGGTTCAAGTTCCTGTTTTACCACCGGGCGATGGGAACCTACTCGCTGACGGAATTTCATAAGCATTTGTCTCCCAAGGTGAGAGGTTTGGATCGGGCCAAGGCGTATCTAGCGGCCGCTTTTCCCGGAAAAGCGGCGAATGTCATCGTTGTCTTGTATTACCTCTTGTTGAAGAGGTCCGCTCGCCTGCCCCTGTTCGATGTTCTGTGCAGCCGCTATGCAACGTCCGCAAGCCGGTTCTTTGCACGGATCCTGGGTTTGAAAACTCCTTGATGAACATACGTTCGTTCCCGTGAAAAGCCCCTACAGCGTGATACAGCCGACAACAAGCCGTCCCGATGCAGCGCTTCCAAAAATTTCCGTCATCACCGCCGTCCGGAATGGGGAACCATTTATCGGGCAGACGTTAGACAGTGTTCTCGGACAGCGCTACGACCACGTCGAATATATTGTCATTGACGGAAAATCGACGGATGGAACGGTCGAGACAATCCGGTCCCGCGAGGCGGGCCTTGCAATGTGGGTGAGTGAAAAAGATAGGGGAATTGCGGACGCTTTCAATAAAGGCGTCTCGTTTTCCACAGGGGATTACATCCTCATTCTCAATGCGGACGATGCGTTAGCGGGTCCGGAGGTCCTGACCGCAGTTGCCTGGAAAATCGCCGAGAACCATTATCCTGCATTGTTCTATGGCGATTGCGATGTTATGGACCGCAATTCGGGTTGTATCCTGTATCGTGCCAGCATCGAGTTCTCACACCGTGGTCTGGGCAGGGGGCTGATGCTGCCACACCCGAGCCTGTTTGCCCACCGCCTCTATTTCGAGAAGTACGGGGCGTTCGATCCTGATTTCAGGATCGCGATGGACTATGAATGGTTGCTCCGTGGCGGGTTTGC
>JAKPRU010000580.1 GCA_029557025.1 Candidatus Omnitrophota bacterium
TCCACCACTTGCCGTGAAGCGGGCTGATCTTTCGGGCGTTCCCGCGCAAACTCGGATTTCTCGGCCAGAACCAGAACCTCCGGCTGCACAACCAGTTCGCCGAAGAAAGTACCTCCCGCCCGGATTTCAAGGCGTTTTCGGGCCAGGAGACTTCCTTCCAGAAGCCCGCCGATCACCACATTAACGGCTTCGATATCACCGGTTGTTTCCCCATTGGGGCCGATAGTCAGGACCTCCCCGCATCGCAATGTTCCCTTGAACTTGCCGTCCATTTCGATCCCGCCACCCACTTGAAGATCGCCCTCCATCGCTACATCGGAATCGACCACGGACTGCTGTTTGGCAACACCAGGCCCGAAGAGTTCCGGGTCTTCCGCCTCAGGTATCGCGACATTCCAATCGTCGTTTATATCACTCATCACAGCGGCTCGGTTCTTTTCCCTCTCTCGCCGGAAGAGGGTTGAAATTCATTCAAGCATCGTAGTATCCCGGTATCTCTGCCGGACTGTCAACCCACATAGGTCTACTTATGCCAAGATTTTTATCAACCTTAGCTTCGGGTTTTCCGGAAAGTAAGAACTTCGTATCTTTGTCGTAATTATTATTGGACAAACGGAAAAATTAAAATGAAACAGGGACCGGTGTTGTAATGCGAGCGGTGGAAGCAGTAAACCGGTCCCTGTCCTGGAGGGGAAGGGGATTAAACCCTACTATGTGCTGTACTTTACAATGCTGTTATGCAATCAAAATGCCAGTTCCGCACAACACCCGTCGTTGCGACCGGGCATGACAAATTCCCTGCTCAAAGAAAAGTGTCATCTTTTTTCTAACATCCGGATCCTACAGGAGTTACCTCCACAAGCCGTTCGTGAATTCATGTCACACGAATCCTGCACAAACAAAATATATTGAGTTTCAAGAAGACATTCAGGAAATCGTCGCCAGTTGTCAAACCCTTGCACGAGGAATCAAGATATTCTGTACAGTGCAACATGCACAGTGAACAGTGCATATTGCACTGTAGATTCTTCCGCTCCTTGTCCTCAACGAAGGAAGTTCCCCAAACCATGCTTTCGCATCCATCGAGCCAATGTGTTTCGATGCACGCCGATTAACAAAGCGGCGCGAGAACGGTTCCATCCGACCGAATCAAGAACCTCGCGCAGACGATGCGAATCCATGGGCTGTCGAGTTTCCCCCGGTGTGATAGTCCGCATGGCGGACCCCCGAAACAGCTCCTGGGGAAGGTTGTCCAGATGGATAATCCCGTCCCGGCAGAGCACAACCGCGTGCTCCAGTGCATTTTCCAATTGTCGGACGTTGCCCGGCCATTCGTGGTGCAGAAACAGATCCATGACTTGGGGATCGATAGCCTTGATGGTCCTGCCGAATCGCTCTTCAAATCGGAGCATGAAATGGCGAATCAGCAACGGAATATCTTCCCGCCGGTCGCGAAGAGCCGGAAGCCGCAAGGTAAAGACGTTCAGACGATAATACAGATCGTCCCGAAACAGACCTTGCATGACCAGCTCCGACAGGTTTTTGTTCGTGGCGGCCACAACGCGCACATCGATCTTAATGGTTCTTCCGGACCCCACCCGTTCGATCGCCCGCTCCTGGAGAACTCTCAGCAACCGCAGCTGAATCCGTGGCGACATATCCCCGATCTCGTCGAGAAAAATCGTCCCGCCGTTTGCCATCTCAAATCGACCCAGTTTCTGCTGCGTGGCTCCGGTAAACGCTCCCCGCACATGGCCGAACAGTTCCGTTTCGAGAAGTGTTTCGGGCAATGCGGCGCAATTCACTTTCACCAGCGGCCCCTTTCGACGGGCGCCGTGATAATGCAGGGCCTCCGCCACCAGCTCCTTGCCGGTTCCGCTCGGTCCCTGAATAAGCACAGTGGAATCCGTATCCGCCAGATGGCGAACCATATCGAAGATTCGGACCATGGCTTGGCTTTTCCCGATGATATTCTCAAATGCAAACCTTCCGGAAACCTCCTGTTCCAGCGCTCGAAGACGACTGATATCGCGGATCACCAGGACTGCCCGCTCTTCAGTCAACCCTTTCAAGGGCGTCACACCGATAATATAGGTCCAGGAGCGATCTGCGGCGGTTCCGGTGATCTGGTATTCTCGGATGAATTCACCGCTTCGGGTGGAACTCTCCACAAGTTCCGAAATGGCCTCACGCCCGCCCCGACAAAGATCGTGTAACGACTTTCCTACGGCATTGGCAGGTAAGGTTCCCAGAAGCGAACCGGCCGCACTGTTGATCGCCAGAACCTTCCCCCGACTGTCCAACGTAACAATCCCGTCATGCACCGAATTGCGGAGATGCTCCTCCAACATCATCCGTTCTTCCTCCGCGCGCTTCTGCTCGGTCATAT